>LQHI01000001.1 GCA_001515185.1 Hadesarchaea archaeon DG-33
GACGGGTACTACGAATTCTACTCTGTGGCCAAGGACAATGATAACAACGAGGAACTTGCTCCAGCCGTGGCAGATGTGCAATACGGCGTTGATAGGGTGGCACCCACGATCACCTCGGTGGTAATCAACGACAACGCCAGCTCGACTTCCTCAGTGGAAGTGACCATTAGCATCGATGCATCGGATGCGATCTCTGGTTTGGCTGAGATGCGGTTCAGCTTGAATAACTTCGAGTGGTCTGACTGGAAGAATTTCGTCGCGAGTAAATCTTACACCATTCCAACGGGTGACGGCCTCAAAACTGTCTACGTCCAGGTTAAGGATAAAGCAGGGTTGCCCTCAACGGTTGCAAGCGACTCGATCACCCTAGAGACCGTTGCGCCGCCTGCGCCTATTCCGCCAGTGGTCGTTCCACCACTCTCACTCATAATACCCACACCAGCCCCTGTGCTACCGATTTTCTTCGTGCTGCTGGCAATTTTTTTAGTCGGCGTAAGCGGCCTCGCGTTATACCGCGCCTTGATGTGGCGCATAAAGCCGTTCGTGTCGCTCAAATCCCTGAAGCGAGTGGTGCCCGCGAGACCTGCCGTAAACTTAGCGCGCCTGAAAGTACTTTGGCGTATCAAGCCAGCGATATCCCTCAAGCGCATGATGCCCGCTCCGATAACCTTGGCCTCAGATTTGCCCACCGGTCCATTTAAGCCCATACCAGTCGTCACCCGCCCGCCCGCGGTTGGACCTATGAGGTTTGCACCGAAGGCAATGGCACCCTCTGAGATTCTCAAACATTTGAAGCGCGCCCCCCGCCCATCGAAGCCTAGGATCTCTCTCAAGCGCCTGAAGCGGGAAGTGTTCAAGAAAAAGAAGCGTAGGAGGTCGTAGGGAAATGTCCACGATTGAACTCTGGGTTCAATTAATCGGAAGCGTGTTTTAATTAAGCCAACTCGGACAAGTTTGGGCTGGCGTATTTTTGATTATCGGTGCCATCTACCACCTGTTCAGACTAGCCAACCGGAAAATAGGTGACTTGCGATGAGAAAGAGAATGTCAGACCGTCTCAGAGAAGTCACTAAGCTGGTCGGGGAGGTCCCAGACGGTTTCATAGAGGAGGCACTTGGTTTCGACATCCGACATAAGACTTACAAAGAGGTACATACCGAAGCTACTGAGAAAACTACGCGCCGAGTCCCCCGTTGAAAAACTTAGCCACGTTGACTCCCGAAAGAAGTATTAAAACGTTTTTCGGCATCGACTCGTGGATTTTTTCATGCTACATAATGTAGTAATACGTTGCCTTAATATTTTAAATAGGCCATCAAGTATAACTGGATAGGGGTTTGAAAAATCAAAAGTTAGGTTTTTCAGAAGCGGCGTGGAAAACCCCTAATCCTAATGGTTGGGTTGTGTCTGAATGAGGCTGAAGCGAGGTCTAATCTTAGGCGTCTTCTCGGCCAAAGGCGGTGTTGGTAAAACAACGACTGTGGCCAACCTAGGTGCGGCGCTGGCTCAGAAGCTCAAGAACCGCATCATCATCGTCGAAACCAACATGACTGCCTCGAACTTGGGGCTGCATCTTGGCATCCTCGACCCGCCAGTGGTAATTCAGGATGTCGTCTTTGGCAAGATCAAGATAAGTGAGGCAATCATGGCCAACGACTACGGATTCCACATCATCCCGGGCTCTGTTGCATTCACGAGCGAGCTAGGCTCAATCGACCTCCGCGGCATCTTGGATGAGCTCACAAAAAAATATGATATAATAATACTCGACTCGGCCCCTGGTTTCGGCCTTGAGGTTTTTGCGGCAATGAAAACGTGCGACGAACTTCTGGTTGTATGCCAGCCCCGGGTGCCGGCGATTGCGGGGACGCTCCAGACCTTCCGGGCCGCCGACCGCCTCAAGATTCCGGTGTTTGGGGTGGTTCTGAATCGGGTCACGGGGAAGCGCTTCGAGATTCCGACCTCGGATATCAAGCGGACGTTGGGCTGGCCTACTATGACGGTGGTTCCGGAAGACGACATGGTAGAGGAGGGAGTGACCCGAGGAATTCCTGTCGTCCTTCACGCTCCGAAATCTCCGGCGGCGATTGAGTACCGAAAGCTCGCGCAGGCGGTCTTATCCCACCTGAGGGCTCGCAAGCGCATCGCTCCTCGTAGAAAGCGCAGGGCCAAAAAAAAGTAGAAAAGTGAGGCAATGAACTCATAATCTACTGCGTTAGTTGTATAGATTGTTTGTTTAAGCATGGGATTTACATCATCTCTAAAGATTCTAGATCTAGGTAAAATCAAATCGTCGGCTTGGCGATGTTTACAGATTTAATCCCAAGGGAGAATTCGGCATTAAAGAAAGTTTACGGCACTGAAGATTCCACCATCCAAAATACAAAGTGCGAGTTAGAAACAGAGCTATTTACGCGGATATGGTCGCTATCATTTTGTGGGTGAGAGTTGGGATGCTTGGTGAAATAGCCAGTGGAATCATAGATTGTTTAAAGATGGGAAAGAACACAAAATAATGAAGCCGCCGTAGCTCAGTTGGAAGAGCAATCGCCTTGTAAGCGATAGGTCGTGGGATCGTGACCCACCGGCGGCTCCACCTTAAGTTTTGTTGCACTAGTAGTGTTGGGGGCATAAGATGGGCGAAGGGTACGTTGGACAAATATTCAACTCGATTCAGGGAGAGGGACTCTATGTTGGCAGGCGGCAGGTCTTCGTGAGGCTGGCGGGCTGTTCATTGAACTGTAATTTTTGTGACACCGAGGAGTTCAGAAATTTTCGTCTCCAAACGTGCGAAGTTGAAACTAAACCCAGCTCAATGAAATTCAAACGCGTGAGGAACCCGATGACCCACGAAGAGGTGCTTCGGTATGTCAAGCGTTTGACAACCCCAGATATCCACAGCATCTCGCTGACCGGTGGGGAACCACTTCTGGCAGGGAATTTTCTTGTCGATGTCGCCCGCGCGTGCAGACGAGCTGGTTTCGCCACCTATCTAGAGACGAGCGGCGAGAGCAGTGAGGCGATGGAGAAAGTTATCTGCTACCTTGACTTTGCTGCAATCGACGTCAAGCTCCCCGAGCACCGAGCCGTACCGCGCAGAAGCTGGCGTCGTTTGTTCGAAAAGGAGTTGGCTTGCGTTAAGTTCGCACTTGAGAGAGGAGTGGAAACTTTTGTGAAAATAGTGGTGCTTCCTTCTACCCAACCAAAAACCATTACGCACGTGTGCAAACACCTAACGAGGGTCGCCCGGATACCCCTAGTCATCCAGCCGGTGACGCCTGCGCGAAAGGTTCACAGCGCCCCATCGATGACACATGTGTACCGCCTCGCTCAAGCCGCCGCCCGCGCGGGGGTTAAGCATATAGCGATAATACCCCAAATGCACAAACTTATGAAGGTGCTCTGATGCTGATCGAGTTCACGAAGGGTTTGGGTTTCTCGGCCTCACACTTTATCATAGGGCACAAGAAATGTGAACACCTGCATGGGCACAACTGGCGCGTTGGAGTGACCGTCGAGGGCGAACCGGACGAGCGGGGTCTCGTCGTGGATTTTTTCGACCTCGAGAGTTTTTTAAAAAGTTTGTGTGACAGTTACGATCATCGTTTGCTGCTACCCGAGAACAACAGCTCTCTCAAACGCCTTTTGGAGGGAGAAAGTACTCGCATTTCTGTGCACGGCCGTGAGTTCGAGTTCCCCAGTGAGGATGTCGTCTGGCTTCCCGTCGTTAACACCACTGTGGAGGAGTTTGCAAGAGTTATTGCTGATGAGATGTTGAGGAATTTGCTGCCCTACCCGAATGTGCGTCGAATAACCGTTTGGGTCGAGGAGTCGCCTGGGCAGAGCGCAACGGAAAAGCGGCAAGTGAAAGCGTAACCTCAACCTTTTTATATCTCGGCGCCCAAGTGCACCGAATATTATGCAAATCAAACGCTTTGAACAGGAGGACGCGTGCAAGTACGAGTGCTGGGACGACTACCAGTGCTCAGTGATGGCGAGCGCGGTCGTCCGGAAGCATGGCAGGCAGGCCTACTTGCAGGACATCAACGTTAGTTCGAGCTATCGAGGGCGGGGCATAGGGACAGGATTGCTCAAGCAAATACTGGCCGACTTCGAGGGTACGCTAATCGTGGCGAGCGTCTTCGAGGCACGTGTCCCCTGGTACGAGCGTCACGGGTTCAGGCCTACGAGCAATGAAGGAAATTTAGTCAGAATTGAGAAATCCCCATAACGCTTATCTTTCCAAAATCGAGTTCTGTTTGGGGTCGTGGGGTAGCCTGGTCTATCCTGCTGGCTTAAGGATTGTTTAAGCGGTCCTGCCAAATGGGGCGTTAGACCAGCGCAAAAAAGCCAGTGACTCGAGTTCAAATCTCGGCGACCCCACCACTCAAAACGAACGGTTTGTGAGACAGCTTCCCCATTGATTTCATCAAAAACTCTTAAAAGAGGGGAGATGGACAGAAGTAATTTTAAGGTTTGTCAGCTATGTCAAAAGGGTGTAAACTTGCAAAAGTTCATCGTTAAGAGTCTGACCGCACGCGAGATTCTCGACAGCAGAGGCAACCCAACCATTGAGGTTGATGTTGTAGTACGAAGCGAGAGCGGGGCGGAGGCGGGCGTTGGTAGAGCGGCCGCGCCTAGCGGAGCGAGCAGGGGAAAACACGAGGTCATAGCATTTCCCGAAGGAGGTGTTAAGGCTTCAGTTAAAGCTTTTAAAGAAATCTTGGCGCCGAAGTTAATCGGTAGCCCAGCTGACCGGTTGGAGGAGGTAGATTCCCTTCTTCATGAACTCGATGGGACGTCAAATTTCTCGAGGATTGGGGGGAACGCGGCAGTAGCTGTCTCCATGGCGGTTGCAAAGGCAGCGGCGGCAGCTCGTGATCTACCTTTGTATAAGCATTTGGGCGGCGATCAAGCAGTTCAACTGCCATACCCGCTTGGAAACATGCTCGGTGGTGGGGCTCATGCCGGCAGACAGGCTCCTGACATACAAGAATTTCATGCCATCCCAGTCGGCGCGAAAAGTTTTGTTGATGCGTTTTTCGCCAACGCCAAAGTTCATAAGCGCGTGCGAGCCCTCATCGAAACAAAGGATCAAACCTTCACTGGCGGTAAGGGTGACGAAGGCGCATGGGCCCCAAATCTCGATAGCTCAGCGGCTCTCGAAATAGTTGCACGGGCATGTGAGGAAGTTAGCAGTGAGGTTGGATTTGAGATAAGGCCTGCCCTTGACGTTGCTGCAAGCAGCCTTTACGATGAGCGTGAGCAAAAGTATCTCTATAAACGGGAAGGCAGATCTCGGGACGAGGGCGAGCAAATAAATTTCATCCTCGATTTGATCAATACATACAAGCTCTTTTTTGTTGAGGACCCGTTGCACGAGGAGGATTTTGATGGTTTTGCCGAGCTTACGAAAAAAGTCGGCGAAAAATGCTTGATATGTGGTGATGATCTCTTCGTCACAAATGTCGCGAGGATTCAAAAAGGGATTGAAGTCGGTGCCGTAAATTCGGTACTGATAAAACCGAACCAGATCGGCACGCTTACAGATACCCACAAGGCTGTGCAACTGACGAAAGAGCGCAACTATGTTCCTGTGGTATCTCATCGCTCAGGGGAAACTCCCGACGAAACCATCGCCCACCTAGCTGTGGCATGGGGCTGTCCCATTATCAAAACGGGCGCGGTCGGAGGCGAGCGGGTAGCCAAACTTAATGAGTTAATTCGAATTGAAGAAGAACTGGGGAATCGAGCAAAAATGGGGAAGCTTCGATGAGCACACCTGAGTTTGCGGAAGGCGTGGTCGGGCTGGTGGATTTTGATACTTACCTCTCTAGCGGTGTCCACATAGGGACTCGGCAGAAGACAGGCGCGATGTCTTCTTTCATATACCGCGTGCGGCCCGATGGGCTATATGTGCTCGATGTCCGGAAGACCGACGAGCGGATAAGCTTGGCCGGGAGGTTCTTGGCGCGGTTTGAGCCCGCGAGTATCATCGTGGTATCGGCTCGACAGTACGGCCAGCGTCCAGCCCAGCGATTTGGCGAGGTGACTGGAGCCAAGGCCATGGTGGGCAGGTTCATCCCGGGCACTTTCACCAACCCCTTCTACAAGGGATATGTTGAGCCAGCCGCGCTCGTAATCACCGACCCGCTAGCGGATGAACAACCCATGCGCGAGGCGGCTGAGGTGAGTATACCTGTGGTGGGGTTCTGTGATACCGACAACGAAACGGCGGACATAGATCTCATTATTCCAACTAACAACAAGGGACGCAGGGCGCTCGCGCTCGTCTACTGGTTGCTCGCGCGTCAAGTGCTTCGGGAGCGGGGCGACCTCTCACCGGACAAGCCGTTCGAGGTTTCGGTCGAGGAGTTTGAGACCAAGCCCGGTGGTGAATAGGTGAGGTATCCCTCAAGCTTTGAGATGATGGCTATCGTTCAGGAGCGATCAGCACTTTTAGAACAAATCAAAAGATGTTATACTCACCGGTTGGGGCCAGGCAGGATTCCACAGTTGAAAGTTGATGGTGAAAGGAGCATCAAAGGAGCTGTGGTACCACACGCAGGGTATGAGTATTCCGGACCAGTCTCAGCCCATGTTTTCAACGCTTTGGCGGAAGACGGATTCCCTGAAACATTTGTCATTATGGGTGGCGATCATGTTGGGTACGATAACGTGGTAATCACCACCGAGAGTTTTGTCACTTCGTTAGGAAAAGTGCCAGTAGATGAAGAGCTTGCAAAAAAAATGCGCATCGAGGAAAATTCATATGTGCACGCAGACGAGCATGCGATTGGAATACAGCTCCCCTTCTTACAACATCTGAATCCTAAGATTAAATTTGTCCCGGTGTACGTGCCTTCTCGAGACATGGGTAAAGCCGAAGAGGCTGGTAAAAAAATCGGCAAAGCAATCAAGGGAGCCGATGTTCTAGTGTTGGCGTCCACCGACTTCACCCATGCAGGCCCCAGTTATGGCAGAATTCCACCGAAAGGGCTACGGGTAGATGAATTCGCAATAAAGCAGGACGAGCTGGCGACCAAAGCTATCCTGGAGCTTTCTCCAACCAAACTATTGGAGGCAGTCACGGAGCACCAGATATCGATGTGTGGGGTTGGAAGCGTGATTAGCATGCTTTTTGCTCTAAAAGGCGTGGCAAAATCAGCGAAGCTTCTCAAGTATGCGACTTCTTATGAGATTAGCCCCTCTCCAGATGCAGTCGGATACGGAGCGATTGTTATCAAGTGAAAACGCGCATGGTGGAAAATTGACTCGCTCGCTTCAAAAAAAGTTAATCAAAAAAGCCACGAAATGGCTTGGCGCCGTTGCAACCTTGGCTACAGCTCAGATTGTTGCGGAACTCCTAGTCAAATCTATAATGGTTGCTTCTCAAGGAGGACATCCGAACTATCTGAAATATAGAAATGAGTACCTTAGTCAATTAAGTTCAGAGTATAACATGCCATTTGGGAACCTAAAACAAATTGCAGAAAAAATAGAAGATGAATGTACACCTTGGGTAAAGGCTGCACGAGAGGAGCAGCCTGAGGGCGTTTGAGATGAAACCACTGATTGTCAAACTCGGCGGGAGCGTCATCACCAACAAGCGCAGGCGCTTTACAGTTAAGCGAGCGACCCTCACTCGACTTGCACGTGAGCTGTCGGTAGCGAAGGGGCCGCTGGTGATCGTACATGGAGGTGGCTCATTCGGGCACCCCGTTGCATCGAAGTACGGAATCGCGGAGGGATACAAAAGCAAGGACCAGCTCATGGGTTTATCGCTCACCCACCGGGCTATGGAGCGGTTAAATTCTTACGTGATCGAAGCCCTCCAAAAAGCGAGCCTCCCGGCGATCGCGGTACAGCCCTCGGCCTGCGCGGTGGTCAGTGGGGGGCGAATTCAGTCGATGGAGCTCACGCCCATCCAAAAAATGCTTGCTCTCGGGCTCATCCCAGTCCTGTACGGGGATGCCGTGCCGGATTTGAGCAAGGGGATGAGCATTCTTTCGGGTGACCAGTTGGTTGTTCAACTCGCGCGCGAACTCGGAGGGAAGCGGGTCATCCTAGGTGTTGATGTCGATGGGGTCTACACGGTAAACCCAAAGACAAATAAAAATGCTGAACTTATCCAGGAGATATCTTTAAGCAACTGGCCGTCAGTTGAGAAGCGGTTGACTGGTGTCGTCGAAGGAAGAGATGTCACGGGCGGCATAGCGAACAAGATGCGTGAGTTGCTTGCGTTGGCCGAGCGCGGGGTGGAGGCGGAGATAGTTAACGCGGCGAAGCCAAACATCTTGAAGCGGGCGATTCTAGGAGAGGTCGGGCTCGGCACGAGAGTTGTGGCGAGGTGAGTGAATGAGCAAGCGGACGGTCAATCGAAAAATTGATCACATCAGGGTTTGTTTAGAAAAAAACGTCGAAGCACCCATTAAGGGTCCCGGTTTCAACGATATCGAGCTTATTCATGATGCCCTCCCAGAGCTCAACCTCGAGGACATCGACTTGGGCACCCCCTTCCTAGGGGCTAAGCTTAAGGCGCCAATAATGATATGCGCGATGACGGGCGGCTACCAGCGGGGAGGGAATATAAATCTGGTTTTGGCCTCGGTAGCGCAGGAGCTCGGATTGGCTTTCAGCGTTGGGAGCCAGCGCGCGGCAATCGAGGACAAAAAACTGGCGAAGACGTATAAAGTTCGAAGCGTTGCCCCGGATGTCTTTCTCGTGGGCAACTTGGGCATGCCCCAGCTGACGCATGGCTATGGAGTGGTGGAGGCGCGTCGATCGGTCGAGATGATTGACGCAGATGCTCTCTCAATCCACATGAACCCACTACAGGAACTCGTGCAGCCCGAGGGCGAACCCAAGTACAGGGGCGCCCTTGCAAAGTTTGCTAAAATCTGCAGAGCGCTCAAGTGCCCGGTGATAGCTAAGGAGACAAGCAGCGGAGTGAGCGCAGAAGTGGCAAGAAAGCTGGTCGGTGCTGGAGCGGCGGCGATCGATGTAAGCGGCGCAGGGGGAACCTCTTGGGCTAGAGTGGAGGCGCTTCGTCCACAAGCTCGTGCTCGCTTAGGGCTTGCCTTCTGGAATTGGGGCATCCCGACAGCGGTCTGCACAGCGGAGGTAGCCAAGGAAGTTAGGGTGCCAGTGATTTCGAGCGGCGGCGTGCGCACGGGCTTGGATGCCGTGAAGGCGCTTGCGCTAGGTGCAGATCTCGTCGGTTTGGCGCTCCCCCTCCTGCGTGCCGTGCCCCGAGGCAGAAAAGCGGTTGTCAAGCTTTTGAACAATTTCATTGTGGAGCTGAAGGCCGTGATGTTTCTCACCGGCTGCAAGCGAGTCGAGGATTTACATAAAGTGCCTATCGTGATCACGGGCAGAACACGCGAGTGGTTCCTAGCTCGCGGCTTGAACCCAGATGAGTTCGGGCGAGGGCGGCGACGATGACTGTTGAGATCCTCCCGTTGGGCGGTTTGGGTGAAGTCGGTAAGAACATGACTGCTCTAGGTTTCGACGGTAAGTACGTGATTATCGACATGGGGGTAAGGCTCGACAGCATCATGGCGTTCGAGGATGCCGAGATAGGGGAGATGAGTCGCGAGGAGCTCATAAACATAAACGGCATTCCAGACGACAGCTCGCTCCGCAACCGAAGGGTTCGGGCGATCGTACTCACCCATGGGCACCTCGACCACATAGGCGCGGTTGGCAAGCTAGCGCACGCTTATGATGTCCCGATTTACGGTACTCCGTTAACCCTCGAACTCGTGAAACACGTTATACGCGAGGAGCGCACTTTCAAGCCCAAGAACGAGCTTCGAACGGTGATGCCAGGAGATAGCGTGGAGGTGGACGACATCGAGCTGGAGTTCATCCCCGCTGCTCACAGCATCCTTCAAACGGCATTCATTGCTGCCCATAGCGCGGATGGAACCGTGCTCTTTGCCAGCGACTTCAAGTTTGATGAGGAACCTCTGTTGGGATACAAGACAGATCGTGCGTGCTTGAAAAAGCTGGCGAAAGATGGGGTGCTTGCGGCTATTGTCGGAGCAATAAGGATAGATGAACCAAGTCCCACCCCCTCGGAGGGCCATGTGAAGGAGATGCTCCAAGAGATTATGAGAGAAGCGAGCTCCGCGGGCAAGGCGGTGCTCGTGACAACTTTCTCCTCCCACATCACTAGGTTAAAATCGATAGTCGACCTCTCGTTCGAGCTGGGGCGCACTCCGGTGCTAATCGGACGCTCACTCCGCAATTACTGCACGGCTGCACTCAATCTTGATTTGGTCGACTTCCCTCCAGAGCTACGCATCCATGGGCGCCCGAACGCGGTGCACAACCTGCTTCGTGAGGTTGAGAAATCAAGGGAAGACTACGTGCTTATTTGCACGGGGCACCAAGGGGAACCGACATCGGTGCTCTCGCGCATCGCAAACGGGCAGCTTCCTTTCAAAATTAAGCGTGGTGATGGTGTGATATTTTCGGCAAGTGTCATTCCAAATCCGATAAATGAATCCAATCGTGAGCTCCTTGAGACGAAGCTTCAAGCCCAAGGAGGCAGCATCCACCGCGATGTTCATGCTTCGGGTCACGCCGGGCGGGTTGGCACCAAGGAGTTTCTCGAGCTCGTAAAACCCGAACACTTAATTCCCTGCCATAGCACCATGGACAAGCTCAGGCTTATGGCAGATTTGGGGCGGGAGCTTGGGTATCCGAGCGGGAACCTGCATTTGCTCAGAAATGGGTCGTGCCTAAGGTTGGGTGGTTAAATGGGCTTGTTGAAGTACATGGAGGAGCGGGCGCGCATGGTTGAACGCGAGATTGACCGTTGGGTTTCCCGCGGGCTTGAGCCCGAGATATTGGCGCGCGCGACGCGGTACTTACTTGAAGCTGGTGGGAAGCGGCTCCGCCCGTGCCTTGCGCTCACTGCGTGTGAGGCGGTGGGGGGCAAAGCAGAGGATGCCCTTGAAGCAGCAGCAGCGCTTGAGCTCCTACACAATTTCACCCTTATCCACGACGACATAATGGACCAGGATGAGTTCAGGCGGAACGTGAAGACGGTACACATACTATGGGGGGTGCCTATTGCGGTCATAGCTGGCGACGCGCTCTTCGCGAAGGTCTTCGAGGCTTTGGCTGCGAATGCCAAACGGCTTGGGCTCGAGGGCGCTCGCGTGGTCGAGCTCTTCGACACGGTGAGCAAGGCTAGCTTCGAAATCTGTCAGGGGCAGGTACTCGACATGTTATTCGAGAAGCGTGCCGACGTGAGCGAGGCTGAGTACATACGCATGGTCAGCGGGAAGACGGGGGCGCTCCTAGAAGCGTCCATGAAGGTCGGGGCCCTTTTGGGGAAAGGAGAGCCCGAGCAGGTCCGTGCACTCGCTGAATATGGGCGATTGATCGGATTGGCATTTCAAATGCGGGACGATGTGCTTGGCGTGGCGGGCGAGCAGGAAAAGTTCGGCAAGCCAATTGGGAGCGATGTTCGAGAGGGCAAGCAAACGCTTATCGTAGTTAGGGCCCTCGCTACTGCACCGCAGGAGGACAAATCCACGCTTTTGCGCGCGCTTGGCAAGCGGGACGCATCGGAGGCCGAGTTGAAGGCAGCGATTGATGTGCTAAAGCGTACGGGCGCAATCGATTATGTGGCTGAACGAGCGCGGGAGCTCGTCGCCCAAGCTAAATCTAAGTTGAAGGCGCTACCGGAGTCAAGGGCGAGGAAAATTTTGTCGGAATTAGCGGATTTCACGATCAAGCGGGACTTTTGATAGGGCTAGTCCCAACATTACTGCGCTAGCGATACCTCACTTCAGCTTTATTTGCAGCGTCGATAGAATGTCTGTCGAGTGATTGATTGGAGGACATTCGCAGGGAAGCGCTTAGATGGGCTCTCACGAACGCTCTCGAGCACGATGGGCGAGCGAGCGCAAAGGCCGTACTAGGGAAGCTGGTGGCGGAGCTACCGGGGTGGCGGTTCCAAGATTAAGGAACTCTCCGCGATGGTCGAGCAGGTCGTGGCTGAGGTCAACGAGCTTCCTCATGAGGAGAAACTCCTCCAACTTCGCAAGGTGGGTCCCGTGGAGCGACTTAAGCCCGAGGAGCGGCGCGGTTTGCCCGAGCTTCCCGATGTCGAAAAATATCCGATGGTTATCACACGCTTCGCTCCTAACCCTAATGGGCCGCTCCACCTAGGCCACATTCGAGCGGCTCTACTCAGCCACGAGTACGCCCGCCGGTACAAGGGCAAGTTCATCCTGCGCTTCGAGGACACAAACCCAGAGAACGCGCTGCTTGAGATGTACGAGCTCATCCGTAGGGATCTTCGATGGCTTGGCATGAGCTGGGACGAGGAGCACGCGCAGTCTGACCGTCTTGAGCTCTACTACAATTATGCTGAGCAACTCCTGCGTGAAGGCAAGGCGTACGTATGCACCTGCCCCATTGAGGACTTCAGGGAGCTGCGTGATCGTGGGGAGCCCTGTCCATGTCGCGAGCTTTCTAGCGGAGAACAACTTCAGCGATGGCGGCGGATGCTAGCCGGTGGAGTCGCTAAGGGGGAAGCAGTCGTGCGCGTCAAGACCAATCTAAATCACCCCAATCCTGCTGTGCGCGATTGGCCTGCGCTTCGGGTGACGGCTAAGCCCCACCCGCGCATGGAGGAGCGCTACTCGGTCTGGCCCCTCTACAACTTCTCGGTCTCAATCGACGACCATGAAATGGGGGTAACGCACATCATTAGAGGGAAGGAGCACGAGGTCAATGAGCAGCGCCAGCGCACACTCTTCGAGCACCTCGGGTGGAAATACCCCACGGCGGTTCAGTATGGGCGCTTGAACATGGCCGGGATGGCGTTAAGCAAGACCCAGACCATGCAGGGCATTCGGGACGGTGAGCTCACAGGCTACGACGACGTGAGGTTGGGGACGATTGCAGCGCTCAGGCGCCGGGGCTTCGTGCCCGAGGCGATTAAACAGCTTATCTTAGATATCGGCCCCACGCTCGTCGATAGCTCACTCAGCTGGGAGACACTCTACGCATACAACCGAAAGTTCTCCGATGAGCGAGCGGACCGCTATTTTTTCGTCCAGAACCCCGTGAAGGTGCTCGTGCACAAGACGCCCGACCTAAAGCAAGTTCGGCTTCGTTTGCACCCGGGTCACCCTGAACATGGGGAGCGTATTCTGCCGCTCGCGCGTGAGGGCGATGCGCTCGTGTTTTATCTCGCCGGTGAAGATACCACAGTTCTGCAGGAGGGACAAATCTTCCGCTTGAAGGACTTAATGAATGTGACCCTTAGCTCGAAGGGAAAGGTGCTCGAGGCCGAGTTTCAGGGGCTTGAACTCGCGGATGTACCGAAAATCCAGTGGGTTTCAGCAGGGGCGGTGGAGGTTGAAGTGATAAAACCTGATAACTCCCGCGAATTTGGACTAGCAGAGCCGGCGGTGGCGGGTCTCAAGGTCGACACCATCTTACAGTTTGAGCGGTACGGGTTCGTTCGGGTTGATGCGGTCAGGCCGAAGCTCGTCGCGGCATATGCTCATCGTTAAATTAAAATACCAACTAGGCCCCTTATGATACAGGTCACAACCTATGAATGATGAAGGTGAAGCTGAGGGAGGTGTTTAAGGTGGCCAGACCAATTTACGTGAGATTTGAGGTGCCGAAGGAGCTGGCGGATAAAGCTTACGAGGCAATCGAGAGCGCGCGAGATACGGGAAAACTTCGGAAGGGTACGAACGAGACAACCAAGGCAGTCGAGCGGAAGCAGGCCGCGCTAGTAATTATAGCTGAGGACGTCGAGCCAGCTGAGATCGTCGCTCACTTGCCCCCGCTTTGCGATGAGAAGGGTATCCCTTATATTTACGTCCCCAACAAGCGCGAGCTCGGGGCAGCAGCAGGCATAGACCTCGGGGCAGCAGCGGTCACGATAGCCGAAGCCGGACAAGCGACGGAAGTTGTAAAGGAAATAGTCGAGCGAATCCGCGAGCTGAAGAAGTGAGCCAATGCCAGCTGAGGGGGAGTTCGGCTTCCCGGCCGAGGTAATCGAGATTCGAACGCGCACAGGCGTAACTGGAGAGATTTTGCAGGTCAAGTGCCGTGTGCTCGATGGGCGAGACAAGGGGCGCATCATAACCCGTAACGTCAAGGGGCCGGTACGCGTGGGCGATATCCTCATGCTCCGCGAGACCGAGCGAGAGGCGAAGGAGATCAGGGTGCCTTAAATGCCGGTCGCGCGAAAGTGCTCCTTCTGCGGTGGGCGGGTTGAGCCTGGCACTGGCTTGATGTCCGTTCGGCGAGATGGGTCGATTTTGTTTCTGTGCTCGAGCAAGTGCGAGCGAAACCTCGGGCTGGGGCGGAAGCCGCACCGCGTGAAGTGGACCGAGCGCTCCCGAAAGGTGAGGGGAAAGGCTTGAGGGAGCGAACCTTCGTCATGGTAAAGCCGGATGGGGTGGCAAAAGGCCTAATTGATGAAATAGTCGCGCGTATCGAGAGGCTTGGTTTAAAAATAGTTTCGATGCGTCAGATGAGTCTCGACAGAAGGCTTGCAGAAGAGCTTTACTCGGTGCATCGGGGAAAGGATTTCTTNGAGCGNTTGGTCGAGCACGTACTTTCGGGNGAGGTGGTNGTGATGCTNGTNGAAGGTGAGCAAGCGATAGCGCGAATGCGTGAGCTCTCGGGTGCCACCGACCCGACNAAGGCCGCNAANGGAACGATTCGAAGTGACTTCGGGTCGAGCATTANAGAAAATNTCATTCACGCTGCAGATTCCGCNGAAAGCGCTGAACGGGAGATGCNAATTTTCTTTGAAGAGCCTGAAATTCTCTCTTATGAGCATTCAAGCAAGGTTAAAATTTAACTTTTTATAGAGTTTCTAGTTTTGGGCATGAAATATACCCATCCGAGCACTCTCCAAGCGTATAACATGCAAAACTCGGATTAGAGCGGTTTCTTTCTGAGATTTGGGTTTTAATGTCGGTGGAGGATTTTGCTTGTTTTTTGAGCCGCTCTTTTTACATCTTTNATGCTTTTNGTCCCGGCGCAGACACCCTTGCCCGATACGAATAGCAACAACACCGCCTTGGGATNGTAGAGTCTNAACACGAGGCCTGGAAAAACCTCCGGCTCATATTCGGTGTTCTCGAAACTACGAGCTATATGCTCGAGATCGAATTTCCTGCCGAAGTCAACGGAT
>LQHI01000002.1 GCA_001515185.1 Hadesarchaea archaeon DG-33
ATCGTAACCTCAGTCGGAGATGTGCTGGGCGTAACGTGTTTATTGGTGGCAATAATAATAGTGGGAGTGTAGAAACATGCCCGAATCTTTTAAACCCAAGAGCGTGCGAGAGCTCTTAACCGAAATGAAGGATGTCTCGGACCTTATGATAGACCTCTCCTACGCGGCGGTGCTCTTCGAGAACGATGAGCTTGCGGACCGTGTGCACGAACTTGAAACTCGAATGGATAGTCTCATGTATCAAATCAGAACGATTGCCGCAGTCGTGACACGAAACGTTCGTGAAGCCCGGAAAATAACTGGAATTCTTCAGGTTGCGAGTGCGGCAGAGGCGATCTCAAATGCCACCGGTGATATCGCTGACTTGGTCCGAATGGGAATCGAAATCCACCCTGTAGCACGTGATGCCCTCCGAACGGCCGATGAGAAAATCGCTTGGGTTGAAGTGGGTGAAGGCTCGGTACTTGTCGGCAAGAAATTTTACGAGCTGAAGTTACCCTCAAGTATAGGTATTTGGATATTCGCCATAAAACGGGGCAAATTATGGATAGTTCTCCCGCAAAAGGATACCGAGGTGCGCGTTGGCGATGCGCTCATTGTGAAGGGGCCCCCAGATGGCATCGCGATTCTATTTAAGATGGCCTGTATTCGCAGAGAGGTTTGGGCACCCGAGCGGAGATTGCCGTCGATCAGGAAAGCCCTAGCTGAGATGCGCGATCTAAGCAGTTTGATGGTTGACATGGCGTATTCCTCGATCTTATTCAGGTCCAGTGAGATTGCTGAGGAAGTGATGGAAGCCGAAGAAAAATTTGATAAGCTCAGCTATAAGCTCTGGCTCGCCACGCTTAAGGCAGCAAAGTGGGAACGAAACGTGGCAAGACTCAACGGCTTGTTACAGATGGTCAGGGCTATGGAACAAATATCCGATGCAGCTGTTTCGATTGCGGATGTGGTGACTCGGAGGGTCGGTTTGCACCCGGTGTTCTCCCGAGCTCTGGCTGAGGCTGATGAACAAATAGGTAGAGTCAATGTTGCGGAGCATTCAGATTTTGTGGGTAAATCTCTAAGAGGACTTAATCTATGGACAACAATGGGGGCATACGTGCTGATGATAAAGCGGGGTGGGCGTTATATGTTCGATCCGAGCAGGCGTACCCGAATTAGTGTCGGTGATTCGTTAATAATACGAGGTTCTCAGCGCGGTGTCCAAAAGGTGAAGAAGGCAGCCGTGGGGTGAAAAGATGAAAATCTTGTGGTGTAGGGATATTGAGGACGTAGTGAACATCGCGCGCAGTCAAGGGTGGCTGTTTTACCTTAACCTCAAGGGCAACCATTACTACTACGTTTATACCGGGACCGAGGCGGAGCTTCTGTGCATTGCAGTCGAGGCAAAGGAATTCTTGAAAGCTAAATACGTGTCAATCGATGAAGAAGGCAAACTCGTGACCTCGGAAAAGCCGATTATGCCTGCATGCGCCAAGATTACCACCGTAGTTAAGGATGAGGGATTCGAAAAACTTCTCGGGTAAGGCCTATTTTTCTAGGGCTAAGAGCGCTATCTGTTCTAGCACAAGTTTTTGGATTGGCGCAATTTTCAGTTCATCCTTTGGTATCGAAAAGACCTTAAGCAGCTTTGAAACTTTTTTCCGCGTCACATCGAGCACATCATCGGCACGCGTTATGCCCAACTCGCTACGAATGTTGGCCGATGCCTGCTTCACTCGTGCACGCGAATCCCCTAAAGTTAGAATTGCCAAGTCTTTGCTACCCTTGTGCAAACCAACTTTCTCAAATGCGCGCGCGATCTGTCGCTCTGCGGCTACCCAGCAGAAGAGTTCGATATGGAGCGAGCTAGCGAAGTTCTTTTTCGTGGCTTGAGCAATGAGGGCAAGGTGCGCAGCGTGTACCAAGTGTTCTTTGCCGGCTATGCTCGAAGCTTCGAACACTTGGCTGGTAGTTCGATTTTTTTTGTCTATCTTAGCAAGCTTCCTCAAGAATTCGTCGACATCATCCATTCTAGCTCTCCCACCGACCACACCCACGACGCGCTTGCCGAACGCACCGCTTAGCTCAAACATACCCGACACCATAGAAGGCTCTTTAAGGATTTGCCTCGAATATTCAGTGATAAAATGCTCTCGACTGCATATAAACTCAAAATTGAGGACCTAGTGCGTGGCCAGTACGTCCGCTCGCCCGAGGGTACCGAGCCCAGTTACCTACTTACCCCCTGGGGCCAGCACATCCCCCGCGCCCGAGTGTTAGGCACGATCGTGGATAAATTTGTGAGGGATGATCAGGGTTATGCCACGCTTCGCCTCGATGACGGAAGCGAAACCATAAGCCTTCGAGCTTGGCGGGAAGGTGTGCCCGAGCTTGCGGCCTTCAAGATGGGGGACCTCCTCGATGTCATAGGACGCGTGCGGGAGTTCGAGGGGGAAGTATACCTCGTGCCCGATCTTATCTTTCGTGTCGAAGACCCAAACTGGGAACTCGTGCGAGAACTCGAGATTCTGCGCGCGCGGAGGCTGGCTCTAGCGCAGGGGGTACGGCCGCAGCCAAAGCAAGAAGCAAAGCTCGAGCCACGACAGCTGCAGATAGAGGTCTCCCCGACTTCTCCAGAAGTGGGACCAACAATTGAGACCATAGATGAGGTAGAAGCGCCTCCGTTGCCCGAGGTGCCCGACGAAACTAAAAAGCGGGTAATCCTTGCGATCGAGAAGCTCGACAAGGGAGAGGGGGCAGCGCCCACAGACATAGCAGCTGAACTCGACCTTCACCAAGCCGATGTAGAGGATGCTCTCCGCGTGCTGATCGTGGACGGAGAAATATTCGAGCCCCGTGCGGGCAGGTTCAGGCGATTGGGATGAGTGAAGACTACGAAAAACTGCTTGACCGCGCCCTCGAACAGGTCCCAAAAGCTGTGTTAGAGAGTTCTCGCTTCCAGATCCCTGAGGCAGAAGTGGCAATCGTTGGGAACCGCACAATCCTCCGGAATTTTCGGAGCATCGCAAGCGCCCTCAACCGCGAACCTGAACATCTCATAAAATATCTACTCCGAGAGCTGGGGGTGGCTGGCAACATCGAGGGAACCCAGGCTGTCTTCCAGGGGAAATTTTTGAATACAGCCGTGGACGAGCGCATCCGACGTTATGTTGAGGAATTCGTGCTCTGTCGCGAGTGCGGAAAGCCCGATACTAGACTTGAGCGGCGCGAACGATTTTACATTCTACGGTGCGAGGCATGTGGTGCTAGAGCGTCGATGAGGAGCGTTTAGCCTTGCCCTCCCTCAGAGTGGTCCGAACTCAGGGCGAGGTGCTCGTCGTGGTCTGCGACCCAGAGTTACTTGGGAAGAAATTTAAGCAGGGGGAGCTGAAGCTTGAAGTCAAAGAATCATTTTATCGGGGCACCGAAGCCAGCGTCAAGGAGTGCCTTGCAGCGCTGCGCGAGGCCACGATTGCAAACCTCGTGGGGTCAATCGTGTGGCATGCGGTCAAAGTCGGCATCATCGAGCGCGCGAATGTCTTCAAGATTCAAAGTGTTCCGCACGCGCAGCTCTTCAGGTTTTGAACTCCGCAGCAACAATTGATATAAGCGAATCTTGATAACAACCCACTAATAAACGATAACGCTTTGTACGCTCGGCAACTTTCTTAGCGCCTCGATTATATCGCCGCGTACTGGCTCGTCGGTGATTAAAGTCAGCTTGGGTTGAGGCACAAAGTGAGGGTCGTCCGCAACTGCCTGACGGATGCTTATCCTGAATCGTGAGATGGTGTCCGCCACCTCGCTTATGATGCCGGGCTCGGTTGCGTTCTTCGGCAAAATCTCGATTACCCCCATCCCGAGCTGCTGCGCCACACCCTTCAGGTAAGCTATGGGCTCGAGGTTTTCGAATATCCCACGTAGTTTCTCATTTTTCAAAATCGTCTGGGCGGTGGCATCGACCACGCGCCGATCGACGCCCACCTCCCCCGCTATCTGGACAGCGGGAATCCGGATATCGCCGCAGGCTATTTCTCCATTCTCCCGTACGCGAAGCCCATATTTGAACAGCGCCCGCGCGACGCTGAGCTGAGCTGGGAAATTAGCGAAAGCATCCTGAATCTTCGCCCACATCCCAGCGCCGCCTACACGCTCGCGCTCCACTCCGGCCATGTGCGCTATCACCAACCGCATCACGCTCTCAATGAACGCGGGTTCCAGCCCCTCACTTTTTGCCCGCTTTCTAGCGCGGTTGATGACCGCCCGTTCCCTTGCCGCGTCCCAGATTCCTAGCTTGAGCTTCCGTTTCAGCGCCACGAGATCGTCTGCGAGCTTCAGCCGCTGCGCGAGCAAGAAGATGACCCGTTCATCAATACTGTCTATCTCCCGCCTTAGCGTCTGCAACTTTTCCTCGCTCATGGGCATCTCTCGATTCGTGCGCCCTCGGTGGCCGGCTTGGTGGTGATTATTCTCCCGGACCTCCCCCGCCAAGACCTCTTTATATCCTCGGCGTTACTCGATTTAGCTATTGCTACTACCGCCGGACCAGTACCTGTAAGGCCAGCTGCGAGCGCACCTGCTGCCAAGGCATCTAGCGCTATCGTTGGGTCGTAGCCGAGCGCGCCCGAGTAGAGCAGGCCGTTGAGCGTTAGGGCACCGAAGACATTTCCGCGTATAGCTTGATCGTGTGCGACCTTGACACCCCTCTGAAGTGGCTTGATGCGAGCCATGTTTATCCTTGAAGTGTAGAACTTCTTCGGTGGCACATAAATGAGCACGGTGAGCTTTGGGTCTAGTCTGAACCGTCGAAGCACCCGTCTTTTGATGTTATCCGTCACTGCACCTAAACCAAAAAATGAAGCCGCCGCATCATCAAATGCTCCAGTTATGGTGACACCTGCCTCAAATGCGGCATCGATACCCAAGTCCAGTACGAGTTTTGGTTTTGGTTTTTTACCCAGCGCTGCGAAGGTAGCGAGCACCGCGGCGTTCGCGGCAGCGGAGCTGCTCGACAGCCCCACGGCAATCGGGACCTTGGACCTTGTTTGCACTCGTGCGCCGTAGGTTCGTTCAAGCTTGAAATGTTTGAGAACCTTTTGCACGCATATCTCGATCAGTCGAGGGCTTTCAGAAGGATCATCAACCACTCGCCCGATAATCTCCCCTGGTCTATCGGTAAGCTCGCAACTCGCTCTAACTCGAAGCTCGACTCCAAATGCGGCTCCCTTGCCCGTAGCTATCGCGTTAACAACGGTGGCGGAGCCGCACGCCGAAGCAGCCCCTCGACGTTTGACCAGACTCCACACCCCTATGAAATTTACTTGAAGCGATTAGGATTAACTTTTCCGGAGCGCAGCATGTGATCTGCGAGCACCAGTGCAAGCATCGCCTCGGCCACGGGCACGATGCGCGGGCAGATGTTCGGGTCGAATCTCCCCTTGAGCTTTATTTCAACTTCCTTCATCCGAGTGATATCGACAGTTCGTTGTGGTTTGGTTATCGAAGGGGTGGGTTTGACTGCTATCCGAGCGACAATCGGCATGCCTGTACTTATGCCGCCGAGGATGCCTCCAGCGTTGTTCGTCGCACTCATTATCCTGCGCCCACGAAGCGTCAAGGGATCATTCATCTCGGAGCCGAGCATTTTGACCGCCTTGAAACCGGAGCCGATTTCAACGCCTTTGACTGAACCCATCGACATCAGGGCATGAGCGATTTCCGCATCAAGCTTATCGAACACGGGCTCGCCCAATCCGGAGGGCACGTTGAGCGCCCGAACTTCGACTATTCCACCAGTACTATTTCCATCCGCACTTGCTTGCAGCACTGCTTGTTTCATCCTATCAGCCACCTTTGGGTCAGCGCACCGCATGGGGTTCCGCTCGACATTTTTACGGATTTTCTCGGACTTCACATCCCGCCCAACCGCCACGCCTGCGGCCTCGACAGTGTGACCTAGAATCTCGATCCCGTGGGCTGCGAGCAGCTTCTTCGCGATCGCCCCAGCTGCAACTCGTCCGACAGTTTCTCGTGCCGAGGCTCGCCCCCCTCCGCGGTAGTCAGTGTGACCGAACTTGAGCCAGTAAGCGAGGTCAGCATGACCGGGCCTAGGCTTAGTTTTGATTTCTTCGTATGGTTTTGAGTCGACATCGATGTTGCGGACGAGCATGCAGATCGGCGTGCCGAGCGTCTTTCCTTGGAAAATTCCGGATAGGATTTCGACTTGGTCACGTTCCCTGCGTGGCGTCGCAAGGATTGACTGACCAGGGCGCCGCCTGTCGAGTTCGTGCTGTACATCCGCCTCGCTCAGCGGTAAACCAGCTGGGACACCATCGACAATCACTCCGATAGAAAGACCATGGCTCTCGCCCCAAGTTGTGATCTTAAATAACTTCCCGAATGTGTTCCCAGCCATCAAATCAACTCCACTTTCCCCCCCAACTTTCGTATATCATCGACAAAGCTTGGATATGACACGCTAATGCTCTCTGCCCCCTCTATAATGGTTTCCCCCCACGCGACTAAACTAGCTATCGCGAAAGCCATCGCCATTCGGTGGTCTCCATAGGAAGTGAGTTTTGCGCCTTTGAGTCGCTTCACTCCTCGAATGCGAAGCTCGTCCGGTTGCTCCTTCACTTCGGCCCCCAACTTTCGAAGTTCACTTGCTAGAGCATGGATACGGTCGGTCTCCTTGAGCCGTAGATGGGGGATATTCAGGAGTCTAGTCCGACCTTCGGCAACTGAGCCGAGCACCGCGAGCGCAGGCACCAAGTCAGGGTTATCGCCACAGTCGGCCTCGATTCCTGAGAGCTCCTCGCCACCTGAGACTTCGACCGTCTTGCCTTTCACCCTTGTATCTGCCCCAAATTCACGGAGTAATTCAATAATCCGCTTGTCCCCTTGGGCGCTTTGTACATCGAGGTTACTCACCCGCACGGTACCTCCCGCGAGTGCAGCTGCAGCGAGCACGAAAGCTGCTGAGGAGAAATCACCGGGGACGTCAAAATCTATCGCCTTGAAGACCTGCCCACCAGGAATTTTGAACTCCATAAGGGCTCGGTCGCGCTTGATTCTGGCCCCAGCCCCATCGAGCAACTCGAGCGTGATCTCGACATAGGGCTTGGATCGGAGTTCTTCGGTTACTGTTATCTCTACGTTCTCCTTCGCGTAGGGGGAAGCCAACAGTAACGCTGAGATAAACTGTGAACTTATCGTGCCTGTGATTTCCACTTCACCCCCGCGTAATCCACCACCAACAACTACCGGGGGCCTGCCCTGGGGCCCCTCGCAGCGTGCTTTGGCCCCTAACTTGTTGAGCGCCTCGATTAAAGGTCCAATTGGGCGGGCAAGAATTGATTCATCTCCGGTCAAACGTACGAGCTTGGGTGAAAGTGCTGCTATTGCGCTCATCAAACGAATCGTTGTGCCTGAGTTGCGAGCGTCGATAATGTCAGCACGGGGCTTGAGTTCGCCAGCGGTTCCTAGTACTCTCCAAACATCATCTTCTTGGCTGACTTCCGCGCCGAGCGTTCGAATCGCTTCGATTGTCGCCTCGGTGTCGAAGCTTAAAAGTGGGTTGATAATCTTGCTTTCATCCCTCGCCAGCAACGCAACCATGAACGCTCGGTGGGTGTAACTTTTTGAGGGCGGCGCTTTAACTTCGCCTGCCAGTTTCGAGGGTATAACTTTCAACAACGCCATGGGACTCCCGTTACACAATCTCCGAAAGGTTTAATAAGAATTTGACGCGAGGGGGGTAGTTGGTGTAAGGTATGGCGAACCAGATGAGTTGCGACGGCGGTAATTGCTTTTATTGTTAGAGCAGCCATACCTAGGCCACGAGCAAATTCTCGCTTTTTGGCACACTTTTTAATGTGTGTGCAGTATATCACATACGGAGGTAGTGTAATTGTCCGAGATTGGAAAGCGCGTTAGGCTTGAGCGGATAATCGACCGAAAGACAAGGCGAACTGTAATCGTGCCTATGGACCACGGCTTGAGTATGGGACCTATCGCAGGGCTAGAAGACATGGCATCAATTATAAACCAGATAGCTGATGGTGGGGCAAACGCCGTCGTGCTCCACAAAGGAATCATTCGCGCAGGGCACCGAGGATACGGAAAGGATATTGGGCTTATCATTCACCTCTCGGGGAGCACCTCGCTGGGGCCTGACCCCAACTGTAAGGTTCCGGTAGCGACAGTTGAGGAGGCAATCAGCTTGGGCGCGGACGCCGTCTCGGTCCACGTTAACGTGGGTGCGGCGAACGAACCGGAACAGCTCCAGGCATTAGGTGATGTAGCTGAAACATGCGCGGACTGGGGCATGCCTTTATTTGCGATGATGTACCCACGCGGTTCCAAAATAAAGAACCAACATGCCCCCGAGGTAGTTGCGCAGGTAGCACGGGTCGGAGCGGAACTGGGAGCTGATATAATTAAGACCTCTTACACCGGGGACATCAACTCCTTCCGAAAGGTTGTCCGGGGCTGCCCTGTGCCAGTGGTGATTGCTGGTGGTCCAAAGATGGCGACCGAGCGGGATGTGTTTGAGATGGTGGGCGAGGCGATTAAAGCTGGCGCGATAGGGGTTTCGATAGGGCGTAACATCTTCCAGCACCGGAACCCTACCGGAATGACTCGGGCGCTGACGCAGATCGTGCACGGAAAAGTCTCAGTCGATCGGGCGATGCGTGAGCTCAAGCGGTGAACAAAATTGCGCAAGCTTGTTTGGGTCAGGGCTGACTGGGAGGAGCCTTGGGGAAAGCGAAAACCGTTCATCAGCGCAGCGATTGAGGCTGGCGCGGATGTCGTGCTGGTGAAGCCCGAGGAGACCCAAGAAGCGCTCAAGCTTGGAGCTATTGCTATCACGGCAAGCGAGCCAGCGCCAGGTGTTGGTGTGGTGATGTTGAGTGCTCGAAGCACTGCCGAGGTCGGACAAGTAATAAAGCAAATTGAGAAGCTGCACGAACAAGAAAAAAAGGTTGCGGTACTGGTCGAGATAGCGAACAAGGAACTTGAGCGCGCCGCTGTCAAAGCGGGAAAAGTAGCTGACTTCCTCGTTGCAATCACGCCCGACTGGAAGGTAATTCCGCTCGAGAATCTGATTGCTGAACTCCAAAGCGCTGAGGTTAAAGTTCTGACTGGGGTGAAGAACGCCGAGGAAGCCAAAGTCGCGATAGAAACACTAGAGATCGGTGTTGCCGGTGTGTTGCTTGACCCGCGAGAGCGTGGAGCTGGAGAAATCCGCAAAGTGTGTGAGGCATTCGAGCTGCTCACGCTTGAAAAGCTTGAGCTTGTGCCAGCGAAGGTCACCACAGTTCGTCCCGTAGGTATGGGCGACCGAGCCTGCGTTGACACCACCTCACTCATGAGCGTTGGTGAGGGGATGTTGGTGGGAAGCCAGGCGGGGGGCATGTTTCTCGTTCATTCAGAAACTTTGTTAAGTGAATTTGTTGAGCCTCGTCCATTTCGCGTGAATGCAGGGGCAGTGCACGCCTACATCCAATTGCCCGGGGGGAAGACGAAATACATGTCAGAGCTAGGCGCGGGCGACGAGGTACTGCTCGTAAACGCTAGGGGCGAGTCCAGGGTGGGTGTGGTTGGACGGGTAAAGATAGAGCGTCGGCCGCTGTTGTTCGTTGAGGCCGAGCGTGAAGGAGAAAAATTCAAAACGCTGCTCCAGAATGCTGAAACAATAAACCTCGTCGACAAAAGTGGAAAACCGATCTCGGTGGCGAAGCTCAAGCCCGGTGACGAGGTGCTCGTACATCTCGAGCGAGCTGGACGACATTTTGGCGTTAAGGTTGAAGAGACAGTAGTCGAGAGATAAACAGGGGTGTTTACTTTGGGCGAGCTGAGGTTGGGCAAACACAAGTTGTCAACTCCAGCCATCTGCGGTTCAGTAATGGCCGAAAAAGTCAAAGAAATGAAAGCTGGCGTAGCCAAAGCTATCGAACAGGGCGCGGACTTGGTCGAGCTCCGGGTGGATGGACTTCACGATCAAGCAGGCTGGGAGGAGCTGCTGCCCGTCAAAGCTCCGGTGATTTTGACGAACCGCTTGGAAAGCGAGGGAGGCGGCTTTAAGGGAGATGAAAATAAGCGTATCGAGGTGCTGCTCCAGGGCGTCGCGCGAGGGGTTTCCTGCATCGACATCGAACTCTCGACTCCCGAACCCCTGCGTGAGCGGGTGGTTTCGCAGGCTAAAAAATCCGGTGTCGCGGTGATAATATCTTGTCACAATTTTTCCATAACGCCATCCATCGAAGTTATGACCGGCACCGCAAAGCGCTTAGCGGGAGCTGGGTGCGACATCGCGAAGATTGTGACACTCGCGGAGGACACAGAGGACGCGCTCCGCATGATTGACTTCCTAGCTCAGGTGCAGGATGAGGTAGCGGTGCCAATCATAGCATTCGCAATGGGGGACGCCGGCAAGATAACGCGCATTGCTGCCCCGATATTAGGTTCACCCATTGTCTACGCGGCTGCAGGCAAGGCAACCGCGCCTGGACAGCTCGATGTAGCGACGATGAAGCGCTTGTTACATGAGTTGATTCCCAAGGAGAAACGATGAACTTGGCGAAGCTCAAACTCTTCGCGCTGATAGGCGACCCAGTTGAGCAAAGTCTCTCGCCAGCCATGCACAATGCTGCCTTCCGCGCTCTTGGGCTTAACTGTGTTTACATCGCCCTTCGCGTGCCAAAGCCCATGCTTGCTGACGCAATTGCTAGCGTCCGGGGGCTGGGTTTTGCTGGGCTCAACGTCACAACTCCCCACAAAATAGGTATCGTCAGTCTGCTCGATGAGCTCGATGAGTCCGCGAGCTTAGTAGGCGCGGTCAACACGGTCAAGAACAATCGGGGGAAACTCATCGGGTTCAACACCGACGGGGAGGGTGCCATTCGAGCGCTTCAGGGAGAGATTGGCTCCGTTGAGGGGAAGGAAGTGGTGCTCTTGGGTGCAGGGGGGGCTGCCCGCGCCATCGCGTTCTCCTTAGCTAGGGCAGGCGCAAGGCTCACAATCGTCAACCGCACCGTCCCAAAGGTGCGGGCGCTGGCGTCGACAATCGAGCAAAAGCTGGGGATAAATGTGGGAGTAGCTTCCTTGGGTCGCACCGAACTCACCAAGGCTTTGAAAAATGCGGATGTCCTAATCAACGCCACGTCAGTAGGGATGTACCCCAAGATCAACAAAACCCTAGTGCGTGCGAGCATGATGCATCGCGGACTCGTTGTTTATGATATCGTCTACGAACCTCTCCGGACGAAGCTGTTGCGAGAGGCGAGGCGAGCGAGTGGAAAGACTATCGATGGGTTAGGAATGCTCGTGCATCAAGGCGCGCTAGCGTTCGAGATTTGGACTGGGAAGCGTGCGCCCGTTAAAATTATGAGGGCTGCAGCAAAACGGGAGTTGAGGGGGGAAAGCAGGTGAAGGTCGCTGTCATCGGCGCGGGCGCGATGGGGCAATGGCTGGCTGGTTTTGTCAAACAAAATTTGGACGAGGTTGTAGTCGCAGATGTCAGCGCAACCAAGGCCGAGCGGGTGGCCAAAGAATTGGGTATAAGCTCTAAGTCGGTCGCCGAAGCTGCTGCAGAAGCTGAGCTCGTGCTGGTCGCTGTGCCGATCTCCAAGACTCCTGAAGTCATCAAATCGCTTACTGGGCAAGTCCAACGGGGGGTGCTGATCGCCGATATTACCTCAGTAAAGAGCGATGTCGTTGAGGTCATGAAGACCATAGAAGCAAAAGTCGAGCTTGTATCACTCCATCCCCTCTTCGGCCCGGGGGCGGCAAGCGTCAAGGGGAAAGATTTCGTGGTGGTGCCAGTAAAGCCCGGCCAACGCTACGCCGCGCTCAAAAACCGCTTAATCGAACTGGGCGCGCGGGTCACCGAGATGGACGCGGAGGAGCATGACCGTTTGATGGCGATAACTCAATGCATGACCCATTTCGTGCTTCTCGTCTACCTCGACGCGCTCAAGTCGATGAAAGGGCTTAAACAAGCGGAAAAGCTTCGCACCCCAATGTTTGCGACTTTACTCGATCTAGCTAAATCCGTGCTCGCGGGGAACCCTGAGCTATACGGCGAACTTCAGGTGCGCAATCGATACGCGCGGGTCGTGCGGAGTTCGCTCCTCGAGGCTTGCCGTTCGCTGGACGTCGCCTTCTCTGCGGGTGATGCCAAAAGCGTTCGAGCGATCTTCAAAGAGGCCCTAGCTCCATGGGGATTGGCTGAAGCCAAAAATGTATACAAAAGAATGTATGAACGATTTGAGGAGGGCAAAACATGAAGGTGGGGGTCCTCGGGCCCAGGGGTACGTACGCTGAACTGGCCGCACGCTCCCAGTTCGGGCAGAAAGTTAAGATGGTACTCTACCCCATGATTACTAATGTTGCTGAAGCTGTGGCGCGCGGAGATGTTCAGGCAGGCGTCATCCCAATTGAGAGCTTGCGAGAGGGTTCTGTAGGGGAGGCGCTCGATGCGCTCGCGTGGGCCGATGTCAAAGTTCAAGCCGAAGTAGTCGTTCCAGTCTCACATTCCTTGCTAGGGATGCCCGGAACGAAGCGCGCGAAGATTACCCAAGTGCTCTCCCATCCTCAGGCGCTAGCCCAGTGCCGCGAGTTTCTGCGGAAGAACTTGCCAAAAGCGGAACTCATCGAGATGACGAGCACCGCCAAAGCCGCGGAGCAGGTTGGCAAACTCAAAAAACCGCACATGGCGGCGATTGGGCCAAAGGTGCTCGCGGACCTCTACGGGCTGGAAGTGCTTCATGATGACATCCAGTCGGGCGAGATGAACACCACCCGCTTTCTATGCCTCGCAAAGGAGGATAGCAAACCCACGGGCCGCGACAAGACCTCGGTCGCATTTTACACCACCCAAGACAGGCCGGGTATTCTTCACGAGATATTGGGTGAGTTCGCGGTTCGCAACATAAATCTGACGAAGATCGAGTCCCGTCCGTCAAAGAAGGCGCTAGGAGATTATCTCTTCTTCATCGACTTCGAGGGGCACCGCGAGGATGCGAAGGTGAAGGAGGCGCTGGAGGGCTTAAAGCAGAAGACGGCAATGCTCAAAGTGCTCGGTTCATACCCGAGGCGATTTTAGGTGACACAGATGACCAAAAAGGACGCCGCGAAGCTAATCAATCGCTCACTTAAAATAAACCTCTCTGCCGTGGAGCGCAAACTCGTCGCATTCATCGAGCAAAAAATCGAGGAAGCGGGAGCCGAGGGCGCGGTGGTCGGGCTCAGCGGGGGGTTAGACTCATCGGTGGTGGCTACTCTGTGCAAAAAAGCTTTAGGCAAACCCAATGTCTTAGGCGTTTGCATGCCAGAAGCCGGAGTTACAAATCCTCGAGATGTTGCTGACGCGCATGACGTCTCGAACAGGCTAGGTATAAGATTTAGAGTAGTTGACATTACCCCCGCGGTGTTGGGGATACATCAAAACTTATACGATTTTAGGATTGGCGCACGCGTCCCGGCAGCCAACGTCAAACCCCGAGTGCGAATGACGATTCTCTACTATTACGCAAACCTGCTCAACAGCCTCGTGGTTGGGACTTGCAACCGGAGCGAGCGCCGGGCTGGATATTTCACTAAGCATGGGGATGGGGCGGTCGATCTAATGCCACTTGGCTGCCTTTACAAGACACAGGTTAGACAGCTCGCAGCGCACCTGAACGTGCCGAAGAAGGTGATTGAAAATGTGCCCTCAGCTGGTCTTTGGCGGGGGCAGACCGATGAGAAGGAGCTCGGCATATCATACGAAAAACTCGACATGATTTATGCTGGGCTTGACCTTGGATTGGAGCCGGATGTGATAGCTGACGCGGCAGACGTTAAGATCGAGGATGTAAACCGCTTCATCGAGCGAGAACGGCGAATGGCCCACAAGCTCAGCATGCCTGAAATCCCGAAGCTCTAGGCATTCAGGTAGTAAACACCCCTGTTGACAAGAAAACTACATCTTCATTTTCGTGAGTACTTACAGGGCATGCCAACAACTCTTAGTGTCAACACCCCTGTTTACTTCGCTGGCACTAGGTCGACACACATCCCCGCCGCGATTGTTTGACCTCCGTGGCGGACCGCGAACCTGCTTAGCTCGGGGATTTCGCTGGTGCGCTCAATCACGATGGGCTTATTCAGCACCACGCGAACGAGACCTGCATCGCCTTTTCGCAGCGCCTTAGGCTTCTCTTCAACCACTGCTCCCGTGCGCGGGTCGATCTTCTGGAGAATCTCTTCAAACCTCCCGGGCACATGCGCGGCGTGACAATGGAATAACGGAGCGAAACCCGGGGTGAGATCGGTGGGCACTGCGAGCACAATGATTTTTGCGGTGAACTCGCTCGCGACAGTGGGTGGTTTGCCGGGGTGTCCGACGACATCTCCCCGCTTTACGTCTGCCCTTGAAACGCCGCGAACGTTGAAACCTATGTTGTCACCGGGCACGGCCTGTTGCATGGCTTCATGATGCATCTCGATCGAACGAACCTCACCGCTCTTCCCCGCGGGCTCGAACACGATGGTATCACCGACCTTTAGCACTCCAGTTTCAACCCGCCCTATGGGTACAGTCCCAATGCCCGTGACTGAAAAGACATCCTGCACGGGAATTCGAAGGGGCTTGTTGATTGGCTTCTCAGGCTCGATAAACGTTTCCAGCCCCTCGAGCGCAGTCGGCCCCTTGTACCACGACATCTTCGCGCTAGCCTTTGTCACGTTTTCGCCGTGGAAGGCGGAGAGTGGTATGTAAAGAAAATCGTTTGCGTTGCGATAGCCTATGCCGCCTAGCAGCGTGACCAAATCTTCCCTCAGTTTATGGTAGGCAGCTTCGTCATAATCCACGAGGTCCATCTTGTTTATCACCACCACGAGCTGTCCTACACTAAGAGTGAACGCGAGCGCCGCGTGCTCCCGCGTTTGGGGCATGACGCCATCGTCGGCTGCGACCACGAGCACTGCTGCGTCAGCTTGACTTGCCCCAGTGATCATATTTTTCACGAAGTCCCGGTGTCCGGGGGCATCAATTATAGTGATGTAATTCTTGGAAGTCTCGAGCTTCCGGTAAGCCACATCGATTGTCAGCCCGCGGTCGCGCTCCTCTTTTTCACGATCCATCACCCAAGCAAACTTGAAGCTTCCCGCCTCCTCGCTGATTTCCTTCTCCGAGATCACGCCAAGCTCGACGAGAAGCCTGCCGATAAGTGTAGACTTCCCGTGGTCGACGTGGCCGATAAATACCAAGTTGACGTGTGGCTTCGTCATGAACGGCTCCCCTAAGAACTCTCAGGTCCAGCTGGCGTGCTTTTCATGAAATTTGAAATATTCACGAAGGCGAGTCTCAGGTCGCTGGAAAGTTTTTCTGCCGCCCTGCGCAGAGGTTCGGCATAGATGTGGACTACTTCAGACTTTCCTCGCTGGAAATCGTAAAGTTTGTTTGCGATTCGATCAGCCTGAGAAGCGCACTGTTCGATTGAGCTCAATATTTCAGCTTGAAATCCTTTCTTCAGTTGTTTGGTGATTCCGCGGAGGTCTTCGGAAAGTTTTTCGGTTTGACTGTTAAACTTTTCCCGCGTTAATTCCTCGAACCCCTCTCTACCAAGAAGCAGGGAAATGCGAGAGTTTAGAAGGTCCGCGTTTGAGGAGAGAGAACCGAGGTCGGCACTAGCTATGCGCGTCGCTGCTTCGACATCCCCCGGGCTGAGCCGACGGAGTTCTGCCCCGGACTCCCCGATGTCTGACCAGATGTAGAAATTCTCGATTGGGACTTGTTTGACCTCTGGGGGAGGCCTCGTATACTGAAAAATTATGGCAAATGCAACAAACGCAGTCGCGACCGCCAAGCCTACTGTGAGAGGCAGGAAATATCCACTCGTACCACCCGCTATTACCAATGCTATCATGGCCAAGAAAAGCGGAATGATGACAATAAGATGGGTGCGCATGATCATCACTTTTGAGATGGTTTTGCNTGCCCAAAAAAGCTTTTCATAGTCANGTTTAAACGNANGAGGNGAAATTTANCGATGATTAGATGACCAAAGTTTCTNCCTTNCATCCTCGCGCGGAGTCNTTGCGCATTCGTGAGCGGCTCGTCGATGGCTTCAANGCTGGATTAGTAGTGCCCGAGGGGCTGGCGGCGCACGGCCGGGGAGAGGCGTTCGACTATATTTTGGGCGAACAAACGACCAAGCANGCCCGACGCGCNATCGAGGCCGCGGCTGCAATGCTNCTCTTGGCNAAACATCCCGTAATCTCTGTGAACGGCAACGTAGCNGCGCTCGTGCCGGCNGATATNGCAAAACTGNCNAAAGCAACAAANGCGAAAATCGAGGTCAATCTCTTTCATGGTTCAGTAAAACGCGAGGTAGCAATAGCTCGATGGTTGCGAAAACATGGNGCAAAAGAGGTGCTCGGNACTGGTAAAAANTTCTCNATCCGGATAAATGANATNCATAGTNATNGAAGGAAAGTTGACCGAAGGGGCATNGCTGCNGCGGATGTCGTGCTCGTTCCGCTCGAGGATGGCGATCGAACGGAAGNCTTGAAAAAACTCGGNAAGCGCGTNATTGCGATNGANCTGAACCCGATGTCGAGGACGGCTCAAGCGGCAGACATTACGATCGTTGACAACATAGTTCGCGCTATGCCACTTCTAATAAAAACGGCNGGGCGCTTATNGTATCAGCCGCNGGCGAGGCTTCGCAAAAAGGCTAAGAATTTTGATAACAGAGCGAACCTCAGAGCAACNTTTAGAGCTGTGCGTGAGCGACTAAATTTGAGTAAGTGATTAAGCAACTTCAGGAATTGTTNTTCAGCACTGGGTTTACCTGTTCGCGCAGATGTGCCAGAGGGCGATACTGGAAACTTGAGGTGGCGGGCTCGAAGAATNTAAAGAAATGGTTTAAAGAGATAGGTTCCAACAATCCCCGAAATATACAAAGATACCTTATATGGTTAAAGTTGGGATATTATCCTACGGTGCCGGGGTGGCGCAGTAGGTAGTAGGCTACAGCCAATGCTGGGCCTGCCGAACGTGCCTGGCTGTTAAACCTAGCATGGATGAAGAACGAACCTCAAATCAAATGTACGACATGCTGGTGTACAGCGACCAGGCGGTCAGAGGTTCGAGTCCTCTCCCCGGCGCCACCCAATGTAAAGTATCTAGCGCGAGAAGACTCACGCATCGTTGCAATGGTTGGGGCCTGGAAGGGTATTGAGGTAGAGCTGTTCTAGTTACCTCTTGAGTGTAAAGTTCCTGCTTATAACAGGCGAGATTTCTTTCTTAACCGTATCCAAGAAGGTGTCAAAGAGGTTGGCGGGAATCGTCGCACCAGCGGCCCCCTCGTGCCCACCTCCAGAGCCCCCTAGGCGCGCGGTGATGTGACGGAGCATCTCGTTAAGGTCTATCTTTGCCCCTGCCCGGCGCCGCATGCTCACGTCTATCTCGTCTTCGTCTTTTCGGGTGCAGATTCCAACATTAGCGCCAGTCGTTCCCAGAGCGTAGAGCGCCGCTTTCCCGAGGCTGCCTGAGGGCAAGTCATAGAGAATCGCAATGTTTCCCTCACGTATTACATGCTCCTTGACGTACCGCCACACCTCCCACTCACGTTTCGTCGCCTTCATCGCCCGTTCAAAGATTTCGGGGATTTCCGTTGGGGGGTCGCCCCGTGCTAGCTTGAGTACAACCTCGCGCTTGTAGTGATAATCGCCTGCCGCCTCACCCAGCGCTTGGGTAAGCAGTCCTGCCTCCATGTAGATCGTTCGTCTGTCATACTTGCTCATTCCATCGCGCACGAACTCGGTTTCTTCACAGTAGTCGGCGATCGCGCCCCACAATGCGACTCGATCCAAGTCCGGGTTGATGTCTGATTCAAATAGTCGAAAGGTGATTTCTGAAGCGCTCGTCCCTATCTCGTGAGCAAATTGCGTGGCCGGGATGTCCCTCTTCAGAGTGTTGGGGGGGAGCGGGTGGTGGTCGATGTAGACGACCTCATCCTTCTGCGCGAGTTCGCGTATGCGCTTGAATATCTCCTCTTTATGGGTCTCGCTTATTGCGATATCTGAAATGAAAACTACGTTGCCGATATCAATTGTGTTGAGGTCACGCAGAAGTGTTATCGGGCGGGTGAACCAAACTTCTGCATTGGGAAAGCGCGCCTTAGCGAGGGCTGCTGAGCATATGCCATCGGTGTCGCCGTGAGATAGAATTTTTACAGCCAAATTTCCACCTTATAATAATTTATGTGGCTCCATTTTAATCTTGTTTAGCAAATGTTTTAATCAACCCTAACAGAATTTGGAACGGGGCCCGTAGCTCAGCCAGGTTAGAGCATCCGGCTCATAGGTAAATTCTGGGAAACCGGACGGTCGAGGGTTCGAATCCCTCCGGGCCCACCATTTGGATAGGTTTCAGACTTGCCAAATGGACAGGTAAGGGCACCCCACAAACTCACATAACAAAAAAATCTGTGGGCGAGAAATATTTCAAAGAAGGCGGGTTTAATAATTTAAAACATAAACTGTATTGGGCCCCGGTGGTGTAGGCCGGTCAAGGAGTAAACCTCCGCCGAAATCATACAGCCCTTTCGAGTTACTAACGGAGAAAGGCTGTGACGCGGGTTCGAATCCCGCCCGGGGCACCAAGGTGACTGAGATGGAAAAAATAGAGGTGCCAAGTCAAAAAGCGTATAAATTAATTTACCCGCGGCTGGTCGTCCTTGTCAGTTGTATCGACCCTGCGACCGGGAAGCCTAACATAATCACAATCGCTTGGGCCACGCCGCTCTCCGCGAACCCATCGCTTGTTGGGATTCTTGTTGCCCCCCGACGGCACTCCCACGAGCTCATCGCGCGCGCCAAAGAATTCGTAATCAATATCCCCACCGTTGAAATCCTCGACAAAGCGATCAAGTGTGGCAGAGCCTCTGGGCGCGAGCATGACAAGTTCTCCGAGATCGGGTTGACTGCCAAGCCCGCAAAAGTCGTTAAATCGCCGATCATCGAAGAATGCGTTGCCCATCTTGAGTGCAAGCTTGTGAACCAGATTACCACGGGAGATCATACTCTATTCGTGGGAGAGGTGGTCGCAGCGTACGCGAACGAGGGCACATTTGACGGTAGATTTATGAATATTGAAAAAGTCCGGAACTTCTACCAGGTTAGTGGCGACACCTTCGCGATTTTGAGCAAGGATTTGTTGAAACCTGAGTTCTGACCAAATATTTTTAACATAGCTAAAAGTGAGCAGGGAGATGGGTGTGCGGCAAGTGGTGAAGGAGGCAGCCAAGCCTGAGTTCTTGCTTGACACGGTTGATTGAATTTATAAGTAGTCAGCAAGTAAAATTTATACAGGCGGAGAAATGAAAGCACCAAGAGAGGAACTTACCGCCCGGGATATACTAAGACCAGAAATTCTGTTGTTTATCGCGGCTATTTTCGTTATCATTTCAGGGATAGGGGCAGGACTTATTACCATGGTAATTATTGCGCTGATGATGATAGTGGCTGTCGGAATCTCATTTGGGGTCATTGTTAGTTCACTCTTAGAAAAAGCATTTTCAATTTTCAGTGTTTCTATCGTTTGTGGAGTGATTCTATTTTTCTACAGTGTAGAGAACCTTGCGAGAGGAGGAAGCCATTGGAGCCTAGTGGTACTGCTTATCGGCAGCCTGATAACTTTTTTAGCCGCATTCATGGCATTTCATAGGGCAAGACCCGGATTTAAGTGAGGAGCAGGATCATAGTCGGGCCTCAAAACGTCGCCGGGGCTCGATACCTTAATTAATTCATTCCAGATATTGTTAATGCAGTTTAGCTGGTGACCATATGCCCGACTGCCCAATCTGCGGTAAACCTCTTGAGTCGCCGATGGTTAAGTGCTCGAGCTGCAACGCCGAGCTCCACCGAGCATGCGCGAAGCGAACGATGGGCAAGTCATATTGTAAGGATTGCTACAAGCAGGCAAAAAAACAGGCGCGCTTCGAGCGAATGGTCCAGCACGAGGCTCTCGGCAGGGAAAAGCCGGGCAGGATGTGGTAGTTTTATCTTCTGAGGTGAAACCTGAGTTGGGCGGGGGTAGCCAAGTCAGGTCAAAGGCGTGAGGTTTAGGGCCTCATCCCGAAGGGGTTCGCAGGTTCGAATCCTGTCCCCCGCACCACCATAGGTTTATTTTAAGAAAGCTAGAAAATGTGTCAACAGCTTAAGGTGTCAAGATGCCAAGACCAACAGGACCAACGAACCCCGTGCTGCGAAGGCTCGTGCGAGAGCTTCGGGCAAAAGGCAAGAAGCAAGGGGCACGCCTTTGGCGCGATCTAGCGGAGCGTCTAGAGCAGCCCCGCCGAGCCCGGGCCGAAGTCAACCTCAGCCAGCTGAGCCGTTACTCGGACGAGGGGGGCACAATTGTCGTGCCCGGCAAGGTTTTGGCAGCTGGCAAGTTAAATCACGCGATCTCCGTTGCTGCCTTCAAGTTCTCGGGTGCGGCCAGACGAAAAATAGTGACCGCTGGCGGTAACGCTCTGACTATCCGACAGTTGCTCGATCAAAACCCGAGCGGCAAGGGCGTCAAGCTGATGGAGTGAGAAACATGATCATCGACGGAAAGGATTTGGTATTGGGGAGGCTCGCGAGCTTCGCGGCGAAACGTCTGCTCGAGGGCGAACATGTGACCGTGGTGAACTCCGAGCAGGTCGTGATTTCCGGTAGAAAAGAAGCTACCTTTGACGTTTACGACGCGTGGCTTGAGGTTCGAAACCTTACCAATCCCCGCAAGGGGCCTTTCCACCTTAAGCGCCCTGAGGAACTTGTGCGCCGGGCGATTCGAGGAATGCTGCCCTTTGACAAACCCAAGGGGCGAGCGGCCTATCGTTGCCTTCGTGTTTACATCGGGGTGCCCCGGGAGCTCGCTAGCAAGGAGATACAAACTCTGCCTGAAGCCAGCCTTGAGCGGCTCGGCACGCGACGTTTTATAAGAATTGAGGCCCTCAGCAAACACTTGGGAGGGAAGTTCTGATGAAGGTTGTGCTCGCAACTGGCAGACGTAAGGCCGCACTCGCTAGGGCCAGAGTGAAGGATGGCAAGGGGCACGTGTTCGTCAACCGCCGCGCGCTCGAAGTTTACGAACCGGAACTCGCGCGACTTAAGATTTTTGAGCCGTTGGCCTTGGTGCCCGAGCTCGCGCGCCGCGTCGACATTGAGGTTAAAGTTGAGGGCGGGGGTTTCATGGGGCAGGCTGATGCCGTTCGCACGGCCATCGCCCGGGGGCTCATCGAGTGGTCAGGTGACCCCAAGGTGCGGGAGCTTTTTAAGCAGCACGACTGGACTTTAATAAAGAGTGACGTACGCTTCAAGGAGCCCAAAAAACCTGGTGGGCCTGGCGCACGCGCAAAATATCAGAAGAGCTACAGGTAATTGCATGCGGGTAGTTCGTTGTATAACTTGCGGCAAACTGCTGGGCGACAAGTACGAGGAGTTCGAGCAGCGCGTCAAAAAGGGGGAGGAGCCTAAACGCGTGCTCGACGATTTGGGGGTCAAGCGCTACTGTTGCAGGAGCACGATACTCACGAGCGTAGACCTGACTAGACCTGACCGAAGAAATAGCGAAATTCAAGCGATAATGGGCAAGCTGTATGGCTGGGATTAAAATTCCCAGTAAAAAGAAATTGGAGAGTACCACCTTTCAGCCTTTGCGCCTTTTCTTCCTCGTGGGATTGGACAGTCGATGCCACCGAGATAGCTAGAAGACAGTTCCTTTCGGGTATTAAGGTGAAGGAGATTCGCACTGGCATCGAGGAGATCACGACCAGGAAGGCGGGAAATCCAACGTGTCAACGATTGAGATAATCCTGGGCAAATAATCACTGGGCTGGCCACTTCAAAAATGGTGCTTTACAGAGCCAGACTATTTCTCAGCCCCTCGGCCTTTTCTTTGTCCTCCCGGTAATACCCGCTAGGATTTGATCTACGGTAGAGATGCTCGCCGAAGCAAATACCAAGATCTGATTGACAAATTCCGTTAGCCCCTTCAGGTCCTCCCGCACAATCTTCACCGTCCCATCGTGGTCGAGCGCCAAGGCGAGAGAGACTATCTTCGGCACGACCTCTTCGGATGGCACGCTGCGCCCCTCGACGTACGCATAGAATGCCGGCCCCTTCAGCCCAACCTTGTTCAAAGTTGCATAGAACTTCAGATCCCCTCGCTTTATCCGGTCCGCTATTAGTTTGCAGAGCTTAAGCCTAGCTTCGGGACTCAGGTAGGCTGCCATGTCGACCGCCAAATAACAATAACGCATTCTAATATTTATCACTTTTGGTTATAAAAATATCATCACTAATGATAACATTTATATATGGGGGATTCCAAATAGAGATTCGGAGGGATGTAAAAATGGTGGAGGAAAAAAAGGAGAAAGGTCCCGAGAAGAAGCCAGAGCCAGTGATCGAGTGGGGGCTCAACCTAGGTGGATTGTTCGCAGGGATCGGCGAGTTTATCGGCCAAGTTACCAAGCTGGCCGA
>LQHI01000003.1 GCA_001515185.1 Hadesarchaea archaeon DG-33
GTATCGCCAGTCAGAAGCCAAACTCCCTTTTCTCTTGTAGTACTTGGCCAACTTCTGAATCTCGGCCTCAACCACCTCCAGAGCGCGCTTGGTCCCGAAATCCTTCGGGTTGCGGGCGAGGTGGCCGTAGAGGGGCACCGCTTTTCGAATTTTATTCATGAGATCCTCAGGTATCTCGGGTTTCAGGCCGTGGGCATCGAGTATTTGCTGCAAACCCTTTCCCGTCGCCCCCTCAACACTCGGCACGGCATGCTGGTCACGCATGATTATGCCTATCCTGCTCGGAGGGACACCCTCCTTCGCTAGCTTCACCACGAGCTCTTCAACTTCGTTGGCTGGTAGCTCACTCAGCCTTGCGCTTGGACGTTTCCTTTGCTCGCTTGCCATTCGTTCACCCACGGACTTTCTCTCTTTGTTTATACCACTTGAAAAATGCTTCGATTGCGCGAGCTCGGTGAGAAAAACGGTTTTTCTCGTTCATTGGCATTTCAGCGAAAGTCCTGCCATCGCCCTCGCTGGCCACGAAGACGGGGTCAAATCCAAAGCCACGCGTGCCACGAGTTTCGAGCGCGATTGTGCCCTCAACTTTGCCTGTGAAGACCTCGGGTTTCTCACCAGGCTCGCAGTACCCGACGGCAGACCTGAACTCGGCTCGTCGGTCCCTTTCCCCGCTCATAAGCTTCAGCAAGCCCTCGTTGCCCAAGGTCCGGAAAACGAAATTGGAGTAGGGTCCCGGGAAACCTCGAAGCGCTCGAACGAATAATCCAGCATCCTCGGCGAAGCAGGGTTGTCTGAGCAAGGCGCATGCTTGCTGGACGCTCGGGCGCACAACTTGCTCGAGTTCGTCCGCTTGAATCTCTATGTAGGGTGTGTCACTGTGCTCGAGCTCAACTCCGTGCTTCAGCGCGATTTCACTCACCTCCTCGAACTTGTGGCGGTTACTGGTCACGAAGATTAGTGCCATGCGCGTTCCTCCTTTTGGACATAGCGCCCACGACGCTCAATTTCTTCAACTCGTTTGATCACTTCGTTTGCCCCCTCGCCGAATTCTCGCTTGTAGCCAGATAAAACCGCGCGGTAAGCCTCGTCGGTAATACGAAAATGGATACTTTGAAGGGCGCGCCTGAGCAAGTGTAGATCCACTCCGCGAGCTTCAAGCGAGGGATTGTATTCACCCAGCCCAAAGTCGACGAAATAGACTTTGCCTTCCCTGGTCAGAATCATATTCGACGTCGTCAGGTCACCGTGCACGATGCCGGCGCGGTGCAACTTGGCGACTTGTTTGCCTATTAACTTGCATAACCTCTGCCTCGCGGAAGATTCCAGCTTGTCGAGCACCAACTTGACCTGCTCGCCTTTGATGACCCCCATCACGATCCGCATGTCTACGCGATCGACCTCAAATATCGTGGGGGTGGGCGTCCCTGCTTTTTTTGCATCTGCGAGCAACTTTGCTTCGAGCGCGGTTCTAGACTCGCGCAACTGTTTATCCAATTCAGTCACGCGGTAACGCTTCGAGATGCGGTGCTTAACGATGACCCTGTCTTTACCTGCGCGGTAGAGCACGCGTGAGAAGTTCTCGAGGTAGAGATTTGCCTCAGCTCCTTTTTTAAATAACACCATATCCCACCACCTACCACCGCTATTGACTTACATTTATAACCTAAATGAAATCACCCTTTGCGATAGAGGTGGCTACCAAGTCTGACCTGCCGCCGTCTAGGTTTTCGGTAGGGGTGGTTTTAAGGAGGAAAATACAGTTCGTTATTAACATTGGTCGTCAACTGATAGTGGGAGAAAAGTGAGGCGGAAGCGCAGGTACATCGCGTTCGAGTTCATGGGCGAGGCAAGCAAGAGGGAAATCTCGTGGGCAATTAATCACGTTTTACATGCCCGCAAAATGGAGGTCGACAAAACGATGCTGAAGCTCGTACTTTACGACACGGACTCGCGACGAGGCCTGCTGCGCTGCGGTCATAAGCAGGTCAACGAGGTCAAGGCAGCGATGTTGAGCATTAAGAAAATCGGCGGCAAAGAAGCATCGTTCGTGATTTTGGGCGTTTCCGGCACGGTAAAGGCAGCGAAGAGGAAGTTCTTAGCACCCGCTTAAACAAAGTATTAATAAATGCTCTTGCTTAGAAGATACAGTCACGATCATCAATAAACAAGGTGTAAATGTATGGCTTTTGTGCCACCTGGAGCCGGCTACGATAGGGCGATTACCATCTTCAGCCCAGATGGTAAACTATTCCAGGTTCAGTACGCCCAAGAGGCTGTGAAGCGGGGCCTGACAGCCTTGGGCATCAAGGTAAACGAAGGAGTGGTTTTGGCTGCGGAAAAAAGAGTTCGGAGCAAACTAGTGGAAGAAGTGTCAATAGAGAAGATATTCCAAGTGGACGAGCATATCGGAGCTGCAGCTTCTGGGCTAATCGCTGACGCTCGCGTGCTGATCGATCACGCGCGCATCGAGGCGCAGATTAACCGGTTGCGCTACGATGAGCCGATTAGCGTGCAGGCGCTGGCGAAGCGCATAGGCGATATCAAGCAGCTCTACACCCAACATGGCGGCGTCAGACCTTTTGGGGCTAGGCTGCTAATTGCTGGCGTCGACATGAAGAGCGCTCACCTCTTCGAAACCGATCCCAGTGGTGTGGTTGCAGCGTACAAGTGCCAAGCAATCGGAGGCGGAGCCTCAACGGTCACGGATTTCCTCGAGCGCCGCTATGAAGAGAAGATGTCGCTCAAAGACGTAGTTATCCTCGCTCTAGAGGCGCTGCGAACTGTAATCGAGGAGGAACTTGACCCAGACAAAGTAGAGATGGCAATCATCCCGAGCAAGACTAAGCGTTTCGAGAAGTTGGGTTCCGAAGATTTGGCTAAATACATAAAACAAATGAGTCCCAAGCCGCCAGCCAAGCCCGCCAAGGAGTAGCGGGTTATGGTAAGGCTTGAAGATGCAGTCATCGCTAAGATGTCTAGCCATGACACGGCTTTTGAAGTACTTGTCGATCCTGAGTTAGCCCTCGCTCTAAGAACGGGAGAAGAGGTAGACATCCATAGTATGCTCGCCATAGACAAAATTTTCAAGGACTCCAAGAAAGGCGAGGCGGCATCTGAGGAAATGATGCAGAAGGTCTTCGGCACGCTCGATGTGTTTAAAATCGCTGAACAGGTGATCCGAAAGGGCGAGGTCCAAGTGACCACCGAGCAGCGCCGCAAGATGCGCGAGCAACGGTGGCGACAGGTCGTGGCGCTCATCTCGAAGCGGGCGATAAACCCCCAGACGGGCCTTCCTCATCCACCCGCGCGAATCGAGGGCGCACTAGTTGAGGCAAGGGTACATGTCGACGAATTCAAGAGCGCCGAGGAACAACTCCCCGGTATCGTAAAGGTATTGCTGCCAATTATCCCCCTAAAGTTCGAGACGCGAAGAATCGCGATCAAAATTCCCGCAAGCTACACTGGCAAGGCCAACCGAGTGGTAAGAAACTTCGCCACCGTCAAGCAGGAACAGTGGTTAAATGATGGTTCTTGGGCCGTGGTCGTGGAGATACCCGCCGGCATCCAAGGGGAGTTCTTCGACAAGCTTAACAATATGACCCGGGGCGAGGTCGAAACGAAGGTGTTGTAAATGCTTCACGTTCAAAATCGCGAGCTGGTAGTGCCCGGGCAGCTGATCGCCGAGGGAGACTACCGGGTGTACGAAGGCGCGTTTCGGGAGGACAAGCAGATCTACGCGTCGGTCGTGGGTCTCGCGGACGTGCGTGGGCAAGATATCCGAATCATCCCACTGCAGGGAGGCTACATCCCGAAGCAAGGCGATGTGGTGATAGGGGTGGTTGTAGATTCCCACTACTCGGGATGGATTCTCGACATAAACTCACCTTATACTGGAAATCTTTTTGTTTCAGATTTGCTGCGGCGAAAGGTCGACCTAGTCCGCGAGGATATCAGCCAATACTTAAGTATGCGAGATGTGGTGATCGCGGGGGTCAAAGATGTGAACGAGCGCATGCGGGTTCAGCTTGAGGCGGGCGAACCCGGGATGGGTCGGGTTGAGGGGGGAAAACTGGTTGAGATTTCACCTATGAAAATCCCCCGCGTTATCGGACGAAAGGGCTCGATGCTCAAAACCCTTCAGAATGTTGGTCAGTGCAGGATCGAGGTCGGACAGAACGGGCGGATAATGATTTGGGGAAAGAACCCGCGTATGACCAACGCCATCATCGAGGCCGTACTCATGATCGAGCGCGAGGCGCATACTTCTGGATTGACCGATAGGGTGCACCTCATGCTTGAAAAAATAAAATCAGAAGGAGGAGAATGAATGGAAAAACCTGAAAAACTCATTGTGGACGGCAAACGGCTTGATGGTCGCGCGCCGGATGAGTTAAGGCAGTTGAAAATAGAGGCGGGCGTTTTGGAACGAGCAGACGGTTCGGCCTATGTCGAGCTTGGTGCTAACAAGGTGCTCGCGGCAGTCTACGGGCCGCGGGAGATGCATCCACGCCACCATCAGCAGCCTGATATGGCGGTACTGCGATGCCGCTACAACATGGCCCCATTCTCGGTGGATGAGCGAAAGCGTCCCGGGCCAGATAGGCGCTCGGTGGAGATATCTAAGGTGACACGAGAGGCCCTTGAGCCAGTTGTTTTCTTGGAACTATACCCGAGATCGGTCATCGATGTTTTCATCGAGGTTCTGCAGGCCGAGGCTGGGACGCGCACCGCGGGCATAAACGCTGCAGCCGTTGCACTGGCTGATGCTGGAATTCCGATGCGCGACATGGTCTCATCGGTCGCGGTCGGGAAGGTAGACGGTACAATAGTTCTTGACCCGGCCAAGGATGAGGACCAGTGGGGAACGACGGACATGCCGATAGCCATGATCCCTAGGAAGAAGTTGATTACACTACTGCAGATGGACGGCCACTTTACCGGGGAAGAGTTCAAGCAGGCTCTGGATCTCGCATTTAAGGGGTGCGAGCAGATATACGAAGCACAGCGGCGAACCCTAATGGAGAAGTACGCAATCAAACAGGGGGAATAAAACATGGACATGTACGGGATAGTTTCGAGCGTCAAGCGCGATTACATCGTCGACCTCGTGCGCCAAGGCAAGCGTGTTGACACCCGGATGTTGGACCAGTTCCGGGAGGTATCGGTTGAGGTCAGCCCGATCAAGAGTGCTCAAGGCTCAGCTCTCGTGAAGGTTGGGAAGACGCAGGTGCTTGCTGGCGTCAAGTTGGAGCACGCTGAGCCGTTTTCCGATCGGCCTGATAGCGGGGTGCTGATTGTCAACGCTGAGCTCTTGCCTTTAGCATCGCCCACCTTCGAGCCGGGGCGCCCCGATGAAAATGCAATCGAGTTAGCTCGCGTGGTCGATCGGGGCATACGTGAGTCGGAGGCAATCGATTTAGAAAAGCTGGTAATAAAATCTGGCGAGGATGTGTGGGCAGTATTCATCGACATTTACGCCCTCGACCACGACGGAAACCTGATCGATGCATCCGCGCTCGCGGCGATAGCGGCGCTCCTGAATGTAAAGCTGCCCGAGGACGAGGCGTGGACGCTGTCCGAGTTTCCGCTCCAGAAAAAGCCCGTGGCGGTGACCGTGGCGAAAATCAACGGCAAGCTGATGGTTGACCCGTGTCTGGACGAGGAAAGTGTGATGGACGCGCGAATAACCATGGCGACGATTGAGGACGGCAGCATATGTGCGATGCAGAAGGGCGGCATAGGGCACTTCTCGCGGGAGGAGCTAGAGCAGGCCTACGAGCTGGCCCGGGTGAAGGCAGCAGAACTTCGAGCAAAATTGGGGTGAACGTGTGCCTCGTACGAAGAAGATCGGTTCCGCGGGCAAGTTCGGTCCGCGCTATGGAACAAAGATTCGAAAGCTCGCCCTAGCGGTGGATAAAAAGCTCCAACAGCGCTACAAATGTCCGAGTTGCGGGGCGGTAAAGGTTAAACGCATTGGTACTTCGATCTGGCAGTGCGGACGTTGTGGAGTGAAGTTTGCTGGCGCGGCATACTCACTCTCAGCTCTGGCGCCCCCTGCCGAAATGAAAGCCTCTGGCGGAGTGGAGGAGAGTTAAGTGTTGAAGTGCAGCGACTGCGGAACGGTAATTGAGAAGCTCCCCGAAGGGCGCGTGCGATGTCCTCACTGTGGGTCCCGCATGCTGTAACAAACCTCGCCGAAGAGGTTGTCCGTAAAAATCAAGGCGAGGTAAATGNTCATCTCCACTTCGAGGAGACCAACACACCGTACGAGAATTTTATGCCGGGAACTCGCGCGAGTTTTCCCAGATGCNACATATGTGCCGCGTGGGGCGAAAAACAATAAACAAACTAGCCTCACTTGCAGGCTCACTCGGTCACAATCGTGTGATGATTGTAAGCAGTCTCGGTGANCGACCAATAGAATTACGATTTTTGGCCGTGACCAATGGCTGGCGATGGCTTGACGTGTGGGTCGAGCTAGGTGAGATCAAGCTCCAGCGAGATCTCGGGCAGAAGGTCAAGCTAGAGAGNGTGAGGNTTTATGCCGAAGGACAAAANGCGCAGAATCTTGCAAATTTTCTTGGTGAGTTATTGGGCCTACCCATNTCAAGTGAACTGCCAAATACCGGNGCGGTTGTNGTGATAACTTCCGACAACCAGCTTAAGCTCCAGTTNCAGCTAAGACCGAGCTCCGAGGCAGTNGGGCCGGTGCTCCAAATCACGAGTTTCGGGNGATCANATGGTAAAGGCGAAACAAGCTAGCGCAACGGTCGAGTTCACCTTCCGAACCGCGCGCGANGCAGGNGCAGTACAACAGGCGCTCAANCCCGAGGAAGCGTTNCCAGCTTCGACGCGATGTAGGACGAGCATCCGACGCAGGAAAAACGTTTTATGCNTGCGGGTAGATGCAGAAGATACAGCAGCCTTGCGTGCGGCGTTAAATTCGTTCCTTCGATGGGCAATCGTCGCGCGNGATATGATCGAACNGAGGAGAAAATAAATGGANAAGCTATCACCNCAGCTGCGCCATCAGCTCGCGCAGTTCCAGCAGGCTCAGCAGCAGGCTCAGGCGTTGNTGNCACAGAAGCAACAGCTCGANCTGCTCATGCGGGAAACNGAGCGGGCCCTTGAGGAACTCGATAAACTCCAAGAGGGTGCCGCAGTCTACAAGANCGTNGGAACNATCTTAGTCAAATCAGANCGGGAAGAACTTAAAAAAAGTTTGAGCGAGCAGAANGAGACNCTCGACNTGNGAATCAAAACACTCGNGCGCCAGGANGAACGNGTCGTNCAGCGCCTGCGCGAAATGCGCGAGAAGCTCGAGGGGGCGNTCAAGGGTAAGCAGCTTGGCGAAGAAGCGGCATAGCTCGAGCTGAAATCATGAAAGAGCTAGCTAACTTTTTAGCGGAAGCTGCTAGGCGCGGACAGCGAATTTTAGTGCTTTGCCACCACAACGCCGACCCAGACGCCGCCACCAGTGCAATAGTGCTTGCTGAAGCGCTCAAGCACTTGGGCGCGCAGGCTCAGGCTGGGGCTTCAGAGGATATCAGCCTTATCGCCCAAAACGTTTTGAAAACTTTCGGGCGGGAAATTATGATAAATCCCCCGCTTGATGTAGACCTCGCTGTGCTAGTCGACACTTCAAGCTTGGAACATCTTGGTAAGCTTGGGGAGCAATTGAGGAAGGGATTACCTAAGCTGGTGGTGATTGATCACCATCGTCCGGTCGAGGCAATGAAGCAACTGACGACCTTGTACTTTGTTCGGGAAGAGTTTACCTCGGAGGCTGAAATTATTCTGCGGCTCATCAAGGAGCTGGGGGTGAAGCTTACCTCTGAGCAGGCTTCTTTGTTGCTCGCCGGCATCATCAGCGACACCGGACACTTCAGGTTCGCGAAGGATGAAACATTTGAGGCGGTGCATCAGCTCCTCGAGGCAGGGGGCGATTACGCGCGCGTGAATGAGAGTCTCAATTTATCCGAGGATTACTCTAAACGCATCGCGATGTTGAAAGCCGCTGCGCGCTCGAAGCTATGCCGGATTCATAAACGCTTGGTGGCATTTTCCGAGCTGGGCTCCTTTGAGGGGGACGCGGCCGGGATGCTGGTGCGAATTGGGGCAGATGTGGCGTTCGTGGGCTCTGAAGAAAAAGGAGAGGTGAGGGTCAGCGGGCGAGCGCGCCAGAAGACCTTGAAGCTAACAGGGCTTCACTTGGGCGAACTCATGGAAGAGATGGGGAAACAGTTCGAGGGAAGTGGAGGAGGTCATGCGGGTGCAGCGAGCATGCATGGCAAAGGGAAGCTTGAGGAAGTCAAAAAGCATCTGTTCGGGTTCCTGCAGCGGAAATTAAAGTCGAAAAAATAACAGTGGTTCGATGGCAGTTTCGGCTGACGAGTTATCGGAGTTAGAATTGGCTGGGTATCGTTTCGTGGGGGAGCACAAACACAGTGCAGTTAAAGTCTGCCATTGGACCCGGAAGAGCCTGCTCAACCGCGGGGTTTGCTATAAAGAACGGTTTTATGGACGAGACCTTGGCATCCGGAGCCATCGATGTCTCCAGCTCGCCCCCAGCCTACCTTTCTGCGACCACCGTTGCGTTTACTGCTGGAGGAATACCGACGTTACAACTCCGAGCTGGGTCGGCGAGGTCGATGAGCCAGCAGATATTTTGGATGGGGCAATTTCAGCGCAGAGAAAGCTGCTCAGCGGGTTCGGTGGCAATCCCAATGCAGACAAAAAGAAGTTCAAGGAGGCTCAGGAACCAAAACACTGTGCGATCTCGTTAGCTGGGGAGCCGACTTTTTATCCTAATCTCAGCGAGTTAATCGAGGAGTGCGGTAGGAGGGGGATGACTAGTTTTTTGGTCACAAATGGCATGCACCCAGAAGTTTTGGAGCATATCGCCGAACCCACGCAGCTTTATATCTCCGTCGTCGCCCCAGATCCCGAAACTTACGAGGTTGTCTGCCAACCAACCGTTCCCGACGGCTGGAAGCGGTTGAACAAGAGCTTAGAACTCATGTCGTGTTTCAAGTGCAGGAAGGCAATCCGGCTAACTTTAGTTAAAGGGCTCAACCTCAAGAAACCTGAAGAATACGCAAAAATAATCGAGAAAGCTGGGGCAGATTTCATAGAGGCCAAAGCCTATATGTTCGTCGGGTTCTCTCGAAGGAGGTTGGTGATGGAAAACATGCCCCTGTCCGATGAGGTAAATGGGTTCGCCAGAGAGTTAGCTAGGGAGACAGGTTACTCTATCGCAGGAGAGTCTAGGCCAAGCCGGGTGGTACTGTTAAAAAAAGCATAAGCGGTGGGTTCTTCTTATCATGTCTTGTCTTTTTAAGAAGAATTACCATGCAGGGCCTTTATGCTTTTCTTCTTCCCACCGCTTTCTAACCGTTTCAGCGTATCGGTTGTAGTTTTCAATGATGTTCTCCCAGATACCCTCGCCAGTCCATTCTTGTTTCATGTTTTCCCATCGATTTCTCCACGTGTACCACTGGGTTGCGAACTCGGGCTCCCACTCTTCAGCGTTTTCTAGGATTCTTTCAGCGTTGCCAAGGTGAATTTTTGCGGCGTGGATCAGGGCAAGCGCTCTTCTAATCTTTCCTTCCTCGTAGGCAGCCACCGCTTTGTCTTTAAGGCCAATAGCCACTTCAACCAATCGTTCCGCTGCGTGTTTGCCGTGGGCATTTTCTGGGGCACCCTCTAGCATTATTTGGACTTCGGCCAGCAAATTATCGAACTCTTCCAGCTTATTCTCGAATGCCTCACTTAGATCTGGGAGATTTTCTGCACTTATGTCGACCTCAACGTTCACCGTGATGTCTACATCGACAAGCACATTATCGATGTCGAAATACACGTCCACATCCATCGGTTTGTGGATTTGCGCGCGGTACCTATTCGCGATGTTCTCTGTTATTTCTCTGATCAGCCGCAAACGTGCCCGGATTTGTGCGCGTAGCTCAAGCTTGTCCCAGTTTTCTTCGAAGTTTTCACACTCTCGGATGCAGTTTTCAAACCACTCAGCTTCGGGAGTGTTTTCAAGCTCTTGCCTGAGCTGCTGGCATAGTTCTTTGCACAACCTTAGCTGCACCATGCCAATTTCAGGCATTTGCTCTTGCATCCATTGCACTATCTCTCGTTTTGTTTCAACATCTCCCGGAACAACATAGCGCATTTTTTCCACGAATTCTTCGAGTATGCTCTTATGAGCTAGGCCCTTTCCGCGATTTACTAAACTGACATACTCTCCCCAGCGTTCTTTCATTTGATCCTCGCCGCCGACCATACGAATTTGCTCGCCTAGGCGCTCAAGCCCGTAGAACGGTGAGTCAGGGTCGACATCCACAGCGTCCACTATCACGGGAGTTGCCACTCCCGCGCCAATTGACGCGGCAACGATTACTATTGCTGTTATCGCCGCGACACCCCTTTGCTCAGTTCCAAACATTTTTTTTCTCCTCTTTTTCATTCGGGTTTAGCTCCCCGCGCGGCCCCTATAGCGCGCGCAGTTCATTGATTTGTATGAGATTTTGGGAAAAGGGGTATTTACCAAATCCCGAAAGACCGTCCAATTCGAATTCAGTTATGGTCCTAGCGGCTGATTTGTAATTAAAAACCAATTATTTTTCCTCCTTATCGTTCAAATAAACCTAATAACTCTGATTTTTGTTTTTGGGGCCGCTTCTGCTTCTAAAAATATTTATACGGCTACAATGCCCATATTGTCTAACTGATGACGATTCGGGAAGCATTTGGCATAGTTGCGCTGGTCGTGATACTCCAACTTTGCTTGGGTGCGCTGATTTACGTTATAACACCAACTCCCGGCTTGGACCTATACTCTATTGTCATCGCGATCGCAGTAATGGTGGCCGTCGCTGGATCAATTGCGGCGGTGCTAGTTTTCTTCTTCAAACGCTACGCTTCCGAGCGCACCTTGCGGGTAGCGTTGATGGCATTGACCCCGGACGAGCGTCTCGTCTTTGAGGCCATCTTGCGCGCGGGAGAAGCCCGTCAAGACAAGCTCAGGCGCGAGCTCGACATGTCCAAGTCCAAGCTAAGCGCCCTCGTAAACAACCTCGAACGGAAGCACGCGATAACGAAGACGCGTTATTTTAAGACGAATATTTTGAGGGTGAGCAAGGAGTTCAGCGGGCGGTAGACAAGGCGGGACTCTTCTCCTAAGTGACTAAGATTTCGTCTGTTGCTGGTTATTTACATTGTCCCTTTGCGTAAGCCTTGAATAGGCCGGCCGCCTAGGTAGATAGGGGTAGACTTGAAAGAAATGCTCGAACGGATGCGCAAGCACTTCGACGCTCAAGAGAAGCTTCGTGAGAGGGTGCTGGATGCATCGCGAGAGGTTATCAGGTTTTCCGCCCGGGCTATAGCCGCGACTCATCGGGAGAATCAATCTAGCGCTGACGAGTTCTTGGCAAAGGCTCGCGATACACTTGCGACTCTTGCGGAAGCGGTGAAGGCTGAGCCTCACCTAGCTAATTCTGGCATCATCCTCGCAGCTTACCAGGAGTACGGTGAAGCCACGCTAGTTCGGGCACTAATCCGTGATGGAAAACTGTTGACGCCAGAGGAACTTAGCATCCCCTATAAATCTTACCTCGCAGCTCTCGCGGATACTGTGGGTGAGCTCCGACGGCACGTGCTCGACTTGATAAGAGCCGACGAGGTCGAGCGGGCTGAGCAAGCGCTCAAGCTCATGGAGGAAATATTTGAACTGTTGATGGAGTTCGATTACCCGGATGCTATTTTGCCCGGAATGAAGCGGAAGCAAGACATGGTTCGGCGAGTGATTGAGCACACGCGGGGGGACCTGCCATCAGGCAGCGAAAGCTTGAACGTACTCTTGAGCGGGCCGAGCGAGGGAAGTAGTGAATGACAAAATTCAACATACGAAAGCTAAGAGCGAGCGCGAAGAAAGATTACGAGAGCGCTTGGCTTGAAAGCGCCAAATTGGTGGAGAAAAGGGGGAAACTTTTTTCACTCAAGGATAAAACAAAAACCCATCCCTTGTTCGAACTAATTGAGCGAGCACGTCGTGTCCTGCTTGAGCTTGGCTTCGCTGAGACAGTTTTGCCAATGATTGTGGACAAGAAGGAAGTTTATGCCCAGTATGGACCTGAAGCGCCTGTCATCCTTGATCGAGTTTTCTTCCTCGCGGGGCTGGAGCGCCCAGATATAGGCATCAGTCAAAAGAAAATCCAAGAAATCCGCGAGCTGGTACCGGACTTTAAGGAGATTGAGAAACTTCAAGGGATTTTCAGGCGGTATAAACGAGGGGAGATAGTAGCGGACGACTTGGTCGAGGTTATGGTGAAAGAGCTAGACATACGCGAGGAACAGGCAACCGGGCTACTTGCGCTTTTTGGAGAACTTAGGGAGCTGAAGCCCGTGCCGATGGACCTAACATTACGATCACATACCACGGCGGGTTGGTTTTTGGTTTTACGCGAGCTGCAGCGACGCGAATCGTTGCCGCTCCAGCTATTCTCAATCGGTCCAAAGTTCAGGCGGGAGCAGCGGCTAGACCCGACGCATCTCTATGAGTCGTGGACAGCCTCGATGGTCATCGCTGCTGAAAAGATAAGCCTTGAGGACGGTGAGCGAATAACCCGAAAAATATTGGACAAGCTGGGATTCTCGGAAGTGAAGTTCTCGATAAAAACTGCGACTTCGAAGTACTATGCACCACAAATGGAGTTCGAGATTTTCGTCAAACACCCCAAGACAGGCGAGTTTATAGAGGTGGGCGATGCGGGGTTCTACAGCCCAGTCGCGCTCAGCCATTATGACATCGCTTTCCCCGTCTTCAACCTCGGCATAGGGCTCGAGCGCGTGCTAATGATCGAAACGGGCGGGACCGACATACGCGTTTTGATGTATCCCTATCTCTACAAAGCCGCTGAATTCTCAGACAGGGAGCTGGCAGACATGATAAAGTGCGAACGTGAGCCGGGCACCGAGATTGGCCGGGCGATAGCCGCAGCAATTGTCAAAGCAGCACAGCAGCACGCCGATGAGCCGAGCCCATGCGATTTCAAGGCGTTTGAAGGCAAACTTGGTGGCAAACGAGTTATCGTGAGAGTGGTAGAACCCGAGCGTGGCACGAAGCTCATTGGGCCAGCGGGCTTCAACGAGATTTACGTTTATGAAGGCAACGTCGTAGGTGTGCCACCCAAGGGTTGGGAAAAAGATGAATTTTTGAATTCTGTGCGGGAGAAAGGGGTCTCGACCGGCATCAGCTACATCATCGCTTTCGCGGCCCTCGCGGCGCAGGAAATCGAGCGAGCTGCAAAGAGTGGTAAGAAGCAGGTGAAGGTACGCGTTCGGGCAGCAAAATTGCCGAGCGATATCAACTTGGTGATTGACGAGGCAGCACAACGCTACATAACCGCAAACAAGAAGCGGATTGATGTTCGAGGACCAGTTTTCACCACGGTGGTCGCGGAGTTCGGATAACTACCCGAAGATATCTCTGGTCTTTTTTATCCCCTTTCGGGCTGCCTCCAGCGGATGTTTTGGTTTCCAGAGTTCGGCTATCAGCAGCCCATCATAGTTTATCGCCCGCAAGGTGTCGGCTGCGGGTTTGAAGTCGATATCGCCATCACCCGGCGGCAGGTGATCATCTTCCATGCCGTAATTGTCATGCACATGCACATGGACCAGGTGTTCGCGGAGGGCCTCAATAGATCTGGCAATCGCAGCTCCGGTGCCCTTCCTCCCGGCTCTTCGCTCGGCCAGATGCGCGTGCCCGATGTCGAAAGTTATTTTGACCCCTCCTAGTCCGGCCACAAATTTTCTGAGTTCCTCAACGTTCGATGGGTAGAAAATTGGTTGCCCCGCAGC
>LQHI01000004.1:0-8835 GCA_001515185.1 Hadesarchaea archaeon DG-33
CGGCTTGCCTTTGACGAGCGGGAACGCATAGGGCAAGAAGGTTGAATACACCTCGCTTATTTGAATTTCTAACCCAAGCTGCACGGGCACCTCCTCGAGTCGCTTGCCCTTGAGCACTCGCTTGGCCATGTATACCGCGCCGTCTATCGCGAATTGATGCTCCCCCAGATTTCGTGCGAGAGCCCTCGGCAATGATGCGGTCAGCAGTTTTCTAGTCCGCCCTAGCGGAGGCTCCCCGCCCAAAATGCCACCAATGACTATTGCCCGCTTACCCCGCATGTCAGCTGGAGATAGCTTTTTCCTCGCGCGGGGGTCAAGCACGACCAATTCCGTTTGATTAAAAAGTTCCTTGACTCGCCTTCGTTCAACCTGTGCTACGCGTTTAATTTTTTGGGATTCTTTTGCATTTTTCACATTTGTTAAAATCAGGTCTTTCTTCCCAGCAATCCGCGCGGCATGCGAGTACTCAATGCAGAGCCATTCACTCAGCTTAGGCTCGAGGTGCTCGATGATGAATAACACTGACACCCCCAAACAAATTATTGGCGACGATAGAACTAAAATGCTTCAAATAAACGCTAAAACCTTCGCAGAACAGAACCTGCAACTGGTCAACTCTGCGTCTTCTTCGTCAGCAGCTCGACAACAGGCATAGTCTCTCCGGACAGAAAACTTATGCATGCGCCGCCGCCAGTGCTGATGTGTTTTATCCGGTCTGTAACTCCTGCATCATGAGCAGCCGCCACTACGTGTCCTCCGCCGATTATTGTGAAAGCTTGGGAGTTTGCCATGACTTCAAGTACTTTGAACGTTCCCTGCTCGAACCCTTGTTTTTCAAAAATTCCTAGCGGGCCGTTTATAACAACAGTTTTTGCCCCCGAGATTACCTTCGAGTACTCCTCGACCGTTTTGCTTCCAATGTCTCCAAGGGGTAGCTCTGTCGGAAGCTGATCTAATCCCAGTTCTTTCGGTTTTCCGCTCTCATCAACGATTAAGTCTAAAGGAGTTTTTATCTTGTTTCCGTGCTGGGAAAGCAAACGCTTGGCCCGCTCGATCTCTTCACCAAAACCTTTATCGAGCAACAATTGCAGGTTTGGCTTGCCCAGATCCTTGCCACTTGCTGCAAGAAGAGCATGCCCAACCAGGCCCCCAGTTAACACAAAGTCCGCAATACCCTTAGCGAATACATTTTCGATTATGGTGAGAGAATCGTCGACCTTCGCGCCCCCAAGCACGTAGACGGAGGGTCTCTCGGGAGTCAGCGCGCGACCCAGCCCTTTGAGCTCACGTTCCATAAGCCGTCCAGCAAAGGTCGGTAGCACGGCGCCGAATCCAACCAAGGAGGGCTGGGATCGGTGGGCTGCGCCGAAAGCATCATTCACGTAGATATCCGCCAGTTCAGCGAGCCTTCGAACGAGATGAGTTTTCGCCATCTTCTCGGATGGACCCTTCAATGTTTCCTCGGCGCAGAATCTCACGTTCTCAAGCAGCAGCATCTCGCCCGGCTGCATTTTCTGGATTGCGGACTTGGCTGTTGGTCCGAAAATGTCTTGAACATATTTAACATTTAAACCGATGGCGGCGCTCAATTTTTTCGAGTGTTCTTCCAAAGTAGTGAAATCCTCATCGCCGGGCCTTCCTTGGTGGGCTAGCACGACGACTTTTGCCCCTTTTTCTGCCAGTTCTTTGATGGTGGGCGCGCACATCCTGATACGCGTATCGTCTAAGATTTCACCCGTTTTTGGGTCGATGGGAGAGTTTATGTCCACGCGCACGAGCACTGTCTTTCCTTTAACCTCGGCCTTATCGAGGGTAGGAAACTCCAAGCCTTCCACCTCATAAGCCAGCACGGGCGTCATAACAAATTATTTCTTAAAATTGCCTCCACTACATGTGCTCTGCAATTACGTTGGCCATGTCGACGAGCCTGCATGAGTAGCCCCACTCGTTGTCGTACCAAGCGATCACCTTGACCAAATTTCCGCCGACGACATTGGTCAGACCGCAGTCGACAATACTTGAGTGGGAGTCACCAGTAAAATCGATTGAGACAAGTGGTTCGTCAACGCACAGAAGAATTCCTTTCAATTCTCCCTCGGCGGCGGTTTTCAATGCCGAATTGACTTCTTCGGCTGTAGTGTTTTTCTCGAGGAGTGCTACAAGATCTACCACGGAAACATCCGGCGTGGGGACTCGCAGAGCGATGCCGTCCATCTTACCTTCCACCGCTGGCAGGACCACCCCCGTTGCCTTGGCAGCTCCAGTAGTGGTCGGTATAATTGACAGCGCTGCAGCTCTGGTCCGTCTGAGGTCCTTGTGAACGAGGTCGAGCAACCGCTGGTCGTTCGTGTACGCGTGAGCGGTGGTCATGAGCGCCTTTTCGACGCCAAATTTTTCATTTAATACCTTCATCACTGGAGCCAAACAATTTGTGGTGCAGGAAGCCAGAGATATTATGTTGTGCTTCTGAGGGTCGTAATCCTTGTCGTTAACCCCTAGGACTATGGTTACATCGGGATTTTTCGCCGGTGCTGATATCAAAACCTTCTTCGCCCCCGCCTGAAAATGCTTGGAGACCCCCTCTCTGTCTCGAAACACGCCAGTAGACTCGATCACCAAGTCTACTCCCAGCTCCTTCCACGGGAGTTTCGCAGGATCTTTCTCAGAATAATACCTTAACTTCTCTTGTCCAACAACTATTGCTCCATCTTCGACTTTCACATCCCTATCCAGCTTTCTAAAGACCGAGTCGTATTTTAACAGGTGAACGAGCGTTTTTGGATCGGCCAAATCGTTCACGGCAACACATTCGAATTTCCTAGGTGTACTCAAAGATGCCCGATAGAATATCCGTCCTATCCTTCCAAAACCATTAATTGCAACACGCATCTAAACCCTCCTAATCTCTTCACCAAAAACTTTATTTAAACCTTTTTGTTGTCCGTCTGACACCGTTAACTTAACACTGGGTGCCCTAAATAGGACATTTTCAGACATTGTCTCATTTTTTAGACNCTTCACAATTTTGGTAATATTTAAAAGCTAGCATGTTACCGTTTGACTTAGGGGTAACTTGGGACAAAAAGACCACTATCGAGATTTTGATTTTGCTGGCTAAGGAGGGGGCGCACCTCGACGACCTGAAACTTTCATTGAGCTGGCTTGCGAGTAAACTAAATATTTCACGACAGACTGCAGCGCGGCGGCTGCTTGAGCTTGATGACCAAGGATTAATCAAACGAGCGCTAATGGCCCGCGGTCAGAGCGTGCGTATAACAGCGGCGGGCTTGGCGGCCTTGCACCTAATGCATCGGGAACTCGAAGCGATTTTTAGATTGAAACCGCGTTCGTTCAAGTTAACTGGTCGGGTAATCTCTGGTGTGGGTGAGGGCAGCTATTACATGCGCCAGCGCGGCTACCGCGAACAATTCAAACGCGAACTCGGTTTTAATCCCTACCCAGGGACATTCGACATCAAACTTGACAAAGCATCGCTTGAGCTCAAGGCAGTACTCACGCAGCTCCCCGGCAAACAAGTCGAGAGCTTTAAAACGAATGAACGAACCTTTGGCCAAGTGAAATTCTTCCCAGCCAAATTGAGAAATAAGAAAGCTGCCCTGATTTTACCATTTCGGAGCCATTATGCTGACATCGTTGAGCTCATAGCACCGAAGAAACTGCGTGAGAGCTTGAAGCTTAAGGACGGCGATGTCGTTCAAGTGGAGGTGATGGCCTGATTATCGACCGCGCGCTCGATGCACTCCGCGCGGGCAACTTTGTGCTCGTCCACGACGCACCGGGTCGCGAGAACGAGGTTGACATGGTCATCGCTGCGGAGTCGGTGGCGGCGAAACACGTTGCGACGATGCGACGCTATGCAGGTGGGCTCATATGCGTCGCCCTTCACCCAAAAATCGCGGGTAACTTCGGCCTCCCTTATTTAACTGAGATCTATGAAAATGCGTCATCCCGCTTCAATGTCCTCCTGTCCACCCGCCCCGATGACCTCCCCTACGACGAGCGCTCTGCCTTCTCGCTTGCGGTAAACCATCGCCGCACCTTCACGGGCATAACCGATATCGACCGAGCGCTAACAATCAGAGAGCTGGGCAAACTAGGGGCCAAGGCGTTGAACGGTTCAATGCAAGAAGAATTCGGGCGCAACTTCCGCAGCCCAGGACACGTGCCGCTCCTACGTGCCGCTGATGGCTTGCTGGCTGAACGGAAGGGTCACACGGAGTTCGTGGTGACGCTGGCCGAACTGGCAGGCATCACGCCAGTGGTAGCAATATGCGAGATGTTAGATGCTGAAACTGGCAAGGCTCTCAGCTTGAAAGTCGCAAATGAATATGCGAATGAAAATGGCTTGCTATGCCTGAAAGGAGAGGATATCGTGCAGGCTCAAGGAGGGAGATGAGATGAGGCGCGTTGGCATCGTCGACACTACCTTCGCACGCTACGATATGGCACGCGCGGCGATAAACGAACTCAAGCAGCTCTGCAGCGTGAAATTCGTTCGCTGCACCGTGCCCGGCATCAAGGACTTACCCATCGAGGCGAAGCGATTGCTCGAGGAGGGCTGCGACATCGTCATGGCGTTCGGCATGCCCGGGGCTGCACCGATCGATAAGCAGTGCGCTCACGAAGCCTCGCTTGGTCTTATTTGGGCCCAACTGCTCACGAACAAACATGTGATTGAGGTCTTCGTGTTCGAGGACGAGGCCCAGAGCGAGAAGGAACTCGCTGAATTGGCTGATAAACGCTCTCGCGAGCATGCTCGAAACGTTTACCGTCTACTTTTCAAACCCGAGGAATTAACAAAACTGGCCGGCACAGGGCAACGAGAAGGAAGCCCAGACGCCGGACCGCTAAGGAGGTGAGACCGATGAAATTAGGAATCTGCAGCACTGAGTTTAATTGGGACATAGTCGGGCCAATGCTTGAGTTTGCGAAGCGTCACGCCGAGTTCTTGGAAGCTGAGATAGCCGCTGAAATCTTAGTACCAGGTGTCTACGAGCTACCGCTGGCAGCGAAGAGGCTGGTCGAGCGCGAGGACATCGATGCGGTAGTCGCACTTGGGGCGGTAATCGAAGGCGAGACTCAACACGACGAACTAGTGATGCAGCACGCGGCGAGAAAATTAATAGACCTCGCGATACAATACGACAAACCGGTGGCGCTTGGCATTTCAGGGCCAGGCATGAGCCGCGTGCAGGCACTTGAACGGGTGAACGAGTACGCCCGGCGTGCAGTAGAGGCTGCGGTGAAAACTGTGAAACGCTTGGAAAAGGTGTGAGTTTGAATCTAGGCAAGGTGGGCATCTTGGCCCTTGGATCTCACGAGGAGCGTCATGGTGCGGCCTTGCCTCCCGACACCGACGCCAAGCTAGCTTCACATGTCGCACTTGAAGCAACAAAACGCACTGGTGCGAAGTTCTTAGGGACGCTCTACTCTTCCTACGAGTTGCCCTACATCGATACAGGACACCACCAGACGCTCGAACAGGTGCTGGAAGAGCTTAGGGTGAAGCTGCAAACGGTAAAGCAAATACCGGGCATCGAAGGCGTTGTGCTGGTCAACGCGCACGGGGGGAACAAACCTCTGCGTGACCGTATTCAGGAGCTCGAACAAGAAACCAGCTTGCGGGTTATTTTTAATAATAAAATTATTGAGCTTGAAGGTCCCCACGCCGCGACAGGTGAACTGAGCATGGGAGCTGTAATAGGCATAACTGATGTTTCAAAGATCGCGGAGCACTCCGATTTCGAGCGTTATCCAGAGGTCGGGTTCGTCGGGTTAAAGGAGGCAAGAAAGTGCTATCCGTGGGCAGAGCGGCATGCCCAAGAGGTTGAAAGGGTGGGCGTTCGTGTTGACAAATTCTTAGGTAAAAAGCTCTTGGAATGTGCGATTATCGACGTGATGAATGATATCCGCAAGTTGGAAACCTTATCCCTAAGAGATTAGGGTCTCTTTATGGGCCATATTCGCGCAAGCTCAAGAAAAACTAAAAGGAAACAACACTAATTAAAAAAGAGTTCGATGAAAAGGTTCTTTGTTCTGGCAATAGTATTGATACTGGCGGTCAGCCTGATAGCTGGCGCACTTTTCCTTATAATTATTGCTCCCGCCCCGTTTTCCATGCGAGTGATTCCTGAAAACACTATGGACTCCATTGCCGGGCAGAGATGTGTATTCCTAGTTACTGTTGCTGACGAAGGGCAGGGAAGTGGCGGGGGAGAGGCTGTCGATATCACGGCTACTGCCCCCGGCGCCGCGGTAACAGTCGAACCCCAAGCGATAACTCCCGGACAAGTTGCTGAGATAACTGTGATTCCTGATAAAGCGAGCACAGGTGAGACGCTGATAGTGAATATCAAAGGGGAAAGAGATGGACTCACGCAAACAGAGATGAGTACAATTGTGGTATGGGTGGGAGAAGACACGCTGGAGCCTTACGCCACAGATGTGCGTGACCGATTCATCCCATGGCTCGCTGCCAATTACTCAGAGCTTGGTATCACAACCGAAACCGAATGGACAGGGACTGTTGTAAGGCCAAGAATTCTGGTCGTAACGCATTACCTCTTCTTCTCAGAGAATTGGGAAATGGGTGTATCATGGCATGTGACGATACCTCCGCACGATTGGACGAGAATTTACCTCAGGCATCGGGCCACCGAAGTGAGTCCATCATATGCTTTCGAGATCTCGTCGTTGGATGCGCAAGAGGATCCCCACGCTATCGACCCAAAAGACGCTTTTGCGGAATCGGTGTGGCGCTGACCACCAGACCAGAATATTTGGAGTAAAAAGCCATTTATTGTATAGTGGGTGCTTTCCGCAGCATTTTAATTCACATGGTAAGTATTTGAGCAGGGGTTGAGGTGGAATTCATTGTCACCCAATTGGCTTACATTTTGCTCGGGCTTGCAACCGGGATATTGTCTGGCACATTTGGTATCGGAGGTGGAACTTTGACCACCCCTGCAATGCGGGATGTGCTAAGGACGCCCGGACACGTAGCCCTCGGGACACCACTGCCGATAATCGTCCCCACCGCAATCTCAGGCGCGCTGGTATTCCGCAGGAAAGGAATGTTAAAGTATAGAATTGGAGCAGTATGTGCGCTCGCGGGCTCTGTCACTGCGTTACTCGGCGCTGCTGCGACCGCTTATTTTACCGGCAGAGAAATGATGCTGATAACGAGCGCATTCATAGCCTTGCTAGCGGCTAGGTTTGCATTGACAGGTAAAGAACCAAAGCCTCGGGTGAAAACAGCGCCGACGAAATTGTTTTTTCGGGCAACGTTTGTCGGCCTCGCTGCTGGAGGTCTTTCTGGTTTCCTCGGTGTGGGCGGAGGCGTTATCTTAGTGCCAGCTATGGTGTTGTTGTTAAACTTCCGTGTGCACGAAGCAGTGGGAACCTCACTCATGGTCATGGCGATATATGCGATCCCCGGCTCGGTAGCGCATTACTTGCTGGGCCATGTCGACGTCGCCTTGCTGATCCCCATTGCAATAGGGTCGGTCCTCGGGGCACAGTTCGGGGCTAGGCTCGCCGTTAGGACAAGGGAGAAGCGGTTGAGGCTTGCTTTTTCGGTTTTCCTGCTCATGGTCGCCGTTAGCATGGCAGCGCTCGAGCTCTTGGGTTGGAATAGTTAATTTCAGAGAAGTAATGTTTTCTATGCCTCGAGATAACCGAGTTCCTTCCCCACCTCAAGTAGCGCCCAAGCCCAAATCAAGCACTCAAAACTTCGAATCAAATCACCACACTCTAGGAAGTGTCCAGAATCTTTGCGGTAGGCTCGGATGTTCAAAAGCATTTTATCACCGCGGTCCTTCCGAGCTTTCGCCGTGGAGAGGGCATCATCAAGTTTCGTTGCCCACTTTTTTATCTCCTCGGTCAGCTCATCCTCCAAGCTCATTTGGCCACCGCCTCAGGTGCCCCAGCGAACACTCGAAGAGCCTCGGCCTCGACGAAATGGAGCTTGCCCGGCACGATTAGCACGTGGGGAGGGGAGCCGAAGTCAAGCCTCCGAAGTTTTCCCACTCTGTCAGCTTTAACAACCGCGTCGTCGGAACCTGCTCGTGCCACGACGACCGCGAGCGTGTCTGGGGTGAAGGCATTCTTCCGCAGTTTTTCCTCCAGCCCGAGCATGATTTCGATTGCCTCGTTCGCTAGCATTGCTCGCCCTTCCTTCGCTCGGATGTCGAGGAGCAGCAGGGTGTGAAGTCCTCGCTTACGATTTTCGACCAGCGTTTCGTAAGGCACCTGCGATGGGTTGTCAGGGAATGGAACTGTAGCCGCGCGCCCGAACTTGTAGCTCTGCAAGCCAGCGAGCCCAGCAGCTGCGGAGGCGATTGATGCGGCGTGCACCACTTTTGTTTCGATGCCTGCCTTTGCCGCGCGAAGGCGCAGGTCGACATGCGTGGTTGCCACCATCGGATCGCCAGGAACGAGGAATGCCACCTTGCTTACTTTAGCCGCGTGCAAGATTTCGTCTGGGCGTTGCTCGACTGTTTCGCGGTCGACCACCTTGATAGGCTTGCCTATCGTTTGCCCGAATTCATCGAGTCTAAGTTTAGGCAGCTTGCTCGTGTAAAGCTCAGCGTACACAACATCAGCTTCCCGTGCCTCGCGCAGCCCTCTGAGTGATATACCCTCGCCATTCAAGCCGAGCCCGATGAATACGAGCATAGTATCGTAAACACTTAATTTGGGTTGACGATATATTCGTTCGGGCCCGTGGCTCAGTCTGGTAGTTGCCCTGAAGGGTAGCCAAAAGCAATCGGCTCTTAACCGATCGGTCGAGGGTTCGAATCCCTCCGGGCCCGC
>LQHI01000004.1:8842-9759 GCA_001515185.1 Hadesarchaea archaeon DG-33
GGGCCCGCCATTAAAAAACCCTAAGTTTGAATAGGTAGTACAAACTCAATCGAGTCGTACAATCTTAATCTTCTTCAAATCGCAAACGCCGAGTTTTGCCTTTTGGGCGAGTTTTATGTGCTCTACGGTTGAAGGGTCAAGCCCAAGGGTGGTGGCTCCCACGACATCGGCCGCGACCGGATCGTTTGAAAAAATCATCACATCAAATCTCTTTCGTTCACCACCCAGCTCCGAGCTTAAACTGAGCCGCCCGTCGATCACCGCTAGGTCAGGGCGCTTGTAGCGGTTGATGTCGACGATGCTCTCTTCGAGGCCCAGCTTGTGAAATCTGCCCTTATCTTGCCCGATAGTGGCGCCGAGCATGTTCTTTAGCGAGAGCGTCACACGGGCTTCTGAATGCCGTTTCAAAACAGCCGCCGAGATCAAATAGGCGCCCTTCAAAACCAATGGGAACTCGAACCGCTTCAGCACGGTTGCCTCCGCTTTTTTCAAAACCTCGAACTCCTCAGAATTCAAGTCAACGAGCTTCACCCCGTGATAATTGGCTAATTCAACGTACCCCTGATTACGATAGATGGTGTGGGTATCATCAAACCCTGAGCCCTCGGCGATTATCAGTTGGTTATCGTCCTTGAAAAATTTCACGAGCGCTTCAACGGTGTCTGTGGGAGTCGTTACGGGATATGGGCGATCGGCGATGAGGTTAGGTTTTATCACTACTTTCCTGCGGTGAACTTCAACACCCAGCGAGCGTAGGCCCCTTGGCACCATCGTGGCGGGGTCATTTCCTTTCACGACAACGACTTTCGACATGTACCCCACACCCGTTTATCCGTCATAACTTAAACAGGTAAAATACTGCCCGTTAAAAAGGTGGCTTTTGGTTCCTAAAGATTATAAGTGACAACTTTTGATTC
>LQHI01000005.1 GCA_001515185.1 Hadesarchaea archaeon DG-33
GTGATGAGCTTCGACATCGAGGTTTACAATCCCGCGGGAACCCCCCGACCGGACAAGGACCCGGTTATCATGATGAGTTTGGCCGACAACCGAGGTTTCAAAAAAGTCATCACCTGGAGGGATCTCAAGGTGAAACTTGATTACGTTGAGGTCGTGGAGAACGAGAGGGAAATGCTCAAGCGCTTCGTCGAGTTAGTCGAGGAGCGGGAAATTGATATCCTGCTCGGGTACAACACCGATCTCTTCGACTTTCCCTACTTGCGCGAACGGGCAAAGGAGCTAAAAATCAAGCTGAAACTGGGGCGAGATGGCTCGGAAGTGATAACTCGCAAGCGGCGTTTCGCGACGGCCACTCGGGTTCGAGGACGGGTGCACATCGACGTTTACACAATGGTGAACTTCCTCGCGACGATAGGGACGATAAGGCTCATCCACTACACCCTAGAGGACGTTTACCGCCATATGCTGGGGAAGGAAAAACCTGATTTCGAATTTACTGAGATAATCAAGGCTTGGGAGCATGGGGGGGAGCTTGCTAAAAAATTGCTTGAGTACTCGATGTCGGATGCTGAGGCGACGCTCGAGCTGGGACTCGAGTTGCTCCCGCTATTTTTCGAGTTGACGCGGACCGTTGGACAAACGCCTTTCGATGTCAGCAGGATGACTCCGGGGCAGCTCGTGGAATGGTTGCTCATCCGTGAAGCGCACAAACTAGGCGAGCTCGTGCCCGTTAGGCCCGTGGGTGAGGAGTACGAGGAACGACTCGAGGAAACCTACGTTGGCGCGTACGTCATGGAACCTGAAAAAGGCCTGCACGAAGGTATCGTAGTGTTCGATTTCAGGAGCCTGTACCCGAGTATAGTAGTATCGCACAACATTGACCCCTCAACTCTCAACTGCAAGTGCTGCACACCCAGTAAGGCCACACAAGCTCCAGAGCTTGATTATTATTTTTGTACCAAGCGGAGAGGATTCATACCGGTAACGCTCGAACGACTCATTCAAGAGCGCGTACGGTTGAAGCAGGAGCTGAAAAAACACAAGCGGGAGAGCAGGGAATATCGTTCGCTCGATGCGCAGCAAACAGCGCTCAAGATCATCGCGAACAGTTTCTACGGTATGTTGGGCTATCCGAGGGCACGCTGGTACTTCAAACAATGCGCCGAGAGCGTTACGAGCTTTGGAAGACACTATATCCGCCAGACGATTGGGATGGCGAAGGATTTCGGTCTTGAGGTGATATACGGAGATACCGATTCGCTTTTCTGCAAACTAAACGGTAAAAGCCGCGAGGATGCGATGCGATTTCTAAAGCAGGTGAACGAGAGCCTTCCAGGCATCATCGAGCTCGAGTTCGAAGGTTTTTACCCCCGCGGCGTGTTCGTCACCAAAAAGCGTTACGCGATGATTGACGAGGGGGGGAGAATGGTAGTTAAAGGCCTAGAGTTCGTCCGTCGTGATTGGGCAGCGCTTGCAAAGAAAACCCAAGAAGAGGTGCTCAGGGCTATCCTCAAAGATGGCTCGCCGAAAAAAGCAGCTGAACTCATACACAAAACTACCCGTGACGTGCTCGAGGGTCGTGCCAACTTGGACGATCTCGTGATCTACACCCGGCTTAAGATGCCCATCGAGAGCTACCGCTCAATAGGCCCCCATGTGGTCGCGGCGAAGAGACTCCGTGAGCTGGGGCGAGAGGTAGAACCCGGGATGGTGATAGCCTACATCGAAGCCAAGGGTGCGGGGAGCATAAGCGAGCGCGCCATTCCTGTAGAGGACTTCAAGGGTAGGGAGTACGACCCTGACTACTATGTGGGGCACCAGGTTCTCCCCGCGGTGATGCGGATTATGGAGGTTTTGGGATACAAGGAGGAGGATTTGCGCTTCGAGCGGCAGAAGCAGGTGAAGCTAGCGAAGTTCACGTAATGAACAATTCGCCCTCTGAGGTCAAAACCACATCAAAACTTTGATTTACCGACCGACCGTATAGTTTATCCCCCGCCCCTTCACGAATCTTGGATATTACATCAAGTGTGCTGAGCTTGACTCGAATCTTCGCAGCATCTGCCGTTTTAAACAATCTCTTGGGCACTTCCAAAATATCGTCACCCCGCTTGACTTTAAGCACAACTGGGGCACGGAGCTTTGCGGCTAGCTTGAGTGTGCGCTCTGCCCGCGCGATGTTATCCCTCGCCCTGCGCTCGAGGATGCAAACATTAGCGCGGGAGGTCCGCAGCATTCGAGCTATCTCAGCTTGAGTCAATCCTTTCACACGGAGCTCGAGAACCCGCGCCTGCGCCTCGGTTAGGAAAGTGCCCTTGCCCATGACATCAAGTTTAATTTGGATGCAGGATTAAACAACTTTTGCTCGGAGGGCATTTAGGTGCTAACTGAAGAGGAACTCAAGGCATACCGAACGGCGGGAAAGCTCGTGGCCGAGGTGCGGGAGGAAGCACGTGCCCTCGTGAAGCCCGGAGTCACGCTGCTCGAGATAGCCGAAATGGTGGAGGAGTCAATCGTGCAGAAGGGGGGTAAACCAGCGTTCCCCTGCAACGTTTCGGTCAACGAGACCGCAGCCCACTACAGCCCGCCCGCAAACGACGACACGAGCATCAAGGAGGGAGACATGGTCAAGGTCGACATGGGTGCCCACCTCGATGGGTACATCGCGGACACCGCGTTCACCATTGTGACGGGCGAAAAACAGGAGCTTGTGCAGACGGTCGAACGGGCTCTTGAGACCTCGATTGGTGCGATTAAGCCAGGAATCGATGTAAGCGAGATAGGAAAAATTGTCGAAGAAATCGCAACTGCGGCTGGCTTCAAACCCATCCGAAACCTCACAGGTCACGGCCTAGCGCGGTGGAACCTGCACGCGGGCCTGACGGTACCAAACGTCAAGGAAGAGACAGGGCAGAAGCTGAAGGCTGGCGATGTTGTGGCCCTCGAGCCCTTTGTGACTGACGGCGCTGGGTACGTTGAAGATCAAAAGAAGGTCTATATTTTCCGCTATCTACACGACCGCCCAGTGCGACTTCGAATGGCAAAACAACTGCTCAACGAGGTTAAGCGAGCCTATGATGGCCTCCCGTTTGCGGAGCGGTGGCTCGCCAAAAAGATGTCAAAGCTTAGGCTCGAGCTGACCCTGCGAGAGCTGGTGGGTGTTGGGGCACTGTGGCCATATCACGTACTGGCCGAGCGGGCGGGGGGCAAGGTGGCACAGGCTGAGCATACGGTAATCGTGACCGAGGACGGCTGTGAGGTGACTACTCGATAACGCGCTTAGGCTGCGATTGGTCACGTTTGAGGAGAGCGGGACCGATTAAGCTAACGCAATATCTGAGGGATGAGAGAAAGAATTACATGCTTTCCTGTCTAAAAATGTTTTGATGAGAAAGGGTATTGGAGCAATATGATTTCATTTGCGTAGCACGAGCATCGCATGGTCCTTCTCGTAGGGATCGAGAATCTTCGCGTCGACGACTTCCAGCTCCTCCTCGAGTTTTTCCATCTCGTCCCTGAATATATCGCGCGGCTCCTTGGTGATGTCGATGCTCCGGGCCTTGAGCGCCAGCATCGCATAACCCCCTTCCCGCAGAAATGCCTTCACGTTCGCTGACAAAATTTCCGTCTGGTCAGGCTGGGCGACATCTTGGTAGACCACGTCTACTTTCTCGATGAGTGCGCAATAACTTCCCAGCTGCCGAGCATCGGCCAAGAGAGGCACCATGTTGGGCCTCCGGTTACAGACTATGAGCAAATCGCGGAGTGGGCGTGATGAAATTTCAATACAGTGGACAAAGCCACTTGAGCCGATTAGGTCGGAGACATGTGAGGCGGTCGTCCCGCTGGCGGCCCCTAGGTAGAGCACACATTTACCTTGGTCAATCGGGACTTTCTTGATGTCCTTCAAGATGGCAGCCGCGAGCTTGCTCCGATAGGGATTCCAGAGGCGGTACTCGATCCCTTGAATTTTGAGGAGCCGCTCGCCGTAGACTTGGGTGCCCGGGGCTAGGTTTACGGTGGCAAGCTTGCGCGTCCCGTCCTCGAGCTCGACCCAGTAGACCCCAGCAAAGCGTTTGTGTTCGGTTACTTGCATCTCACTTCCTCGGCTCCTTGTATTTCGCCTTGATATCGGCTATACGCGCCTTTAAGTCGGCGACAAGCTTGTCCCCCACGAACTTGCCCGACATCGCGTCGACACGCGCGGCTATGGACAGTTTTCCTGCGAGGGCACGAGCTATCTTTCCCCGCTGCCACTTGGGCGCCCCCCGAACCTCAGGGTACTGATAGATCACGCCGTGCTTGGGGGGCCTCGCTCGGGCACGGAGCGCCCTGAAGAGAGCTTTTTCTGCCCCAAGTATCTGAAGTGTGCTCGCGGGTGAACGAGAAAGTTTCTTCAAACCACCCGCTAGTGAAATAAGCCGTGCACCAATCGAGCCCCCGACGACAGCCCGCATATTTGGCGCCACCTGAGCCATCAACCCATCGATATATTCGGCTACTCGCTCCCGAAACTCGTAGAGGGCGAACACCTCTCGTGCACAACCCTGCAGTATTTTGATATCGAGTTCGTCGAATGGGGCGCCTAAGGAATTCATTGCAGCCTCGGCTATGTGCGCGGCATCTTCATCTGATAATTCGATCACGCCCTTCACCGTGGCTTGAGTAAATCGCTCACGCGGGCCCAATTCTAGGATAAGTTTCAAGTATTTTTGGTGCTCAATGACAAGTCTGTCTAGCTCGGGGAAGTGGGCAGAGTACCACTCGCGAATCAAGCCGGAGAGAATGTTTGTGAACTTGTCGAACTCATCGAGCATACCTATAGCTTGGACGACGAGCTTGTCCCGCTCGGCGGCCTCCGCTCGAAGCTTTTGCCGCGTGAGGATGAAGGTTACCTCCCGGACGAGCTGGTCTAACTCCTCGAAACCCACCTCTTTAGCTATCTTCTTGGGCTTGGTGCGTAGGAGTTCTCCTGCCCGATTCGGTAGCTGCACCTCGAACTTGGTGCGTCGGAATTCCTTGCGCAATAGTGAAACAAGCAATTCAGACTCTAGGGTGAATTCAAGGGAACCTTTCTTGACTAGTTCAGCGATGAGCTCGCGGTGCTCTTCCGTAGGAGTGCCCATCTGAACGCTCGCCAGCCGCCCGGCCACCTCGACAGCGTCCCGGGGGAACTGCTTCGATGCCAGCATTCGCCCCGTGTCATCGAACGCGAACACTCCTAACACACATTCAGCTATATGAACCGCCACGCACGCACCTGACTAAGAATTGATTTAAACCACATAAAGCTTTAACAGAGGAGCCAAGAATTGCCTACCCTAACCTTTTGAAGTCCTTCCTCCTCGCATATCCTCACAAACCGCTCTGCATCCTTGCGCTTGGTGTAAGGCATGTCATCCATGTAATAGAGCGGGTGGAAGGCTAGCAGGGAGTAAGGGATGGTCGGGTCCAAGTCGGCAATGAATGATGCGAGCGCCCGAATTTCCCCCTCGTCCACATAGCCCGGCACCAAAAGCGTGCTCGCTCTGGCGAATGGGACCTCAGAACGCTCGTGATGGCGCCTGCCCAGCCACTTAAAATTGTCATATGCTGCGCGGTGTTCTATGCCGGATAACGCACACAAAATCTCAGAGGACCAGCACTTCAGATCGGCCTTGATTCCGCCCCCGCTATTCATCGAGAGCTCACCGAACTGCTTCAAGCTCTGTAGCTCCATGCTCAGGTTTGTCTCGAGACAGACGCGAAGGATGCGATTTTCTCGTTTTGCGGCTTCGTGCATCAATCGCGCCGATTCTATCACGAATGGCATCTGGCTGGCCGGATCTCCCCCGAAGTAGCAGGCACACCCCACGCTCTTGTTTGCTTTTTCGGCAAGCTCAACAGCGGGCATGGCGGGCTTTCCCTCAACGGTGAGCTCTCGGAAGCTGAAGTTTTGGCAGAAGAGGCAGCTGTAGGTGCAGCTTCCCATAAAAATTGACAGGTTGTTATAGCCGATGTCCCCCCTTGGTGTCCGACACCATTTCGGGTATCCCGCTCCACTGGACCCCGCGCAAAATTCAGCGGGGACGCAGTTGGTCGGGAGGGGGTCGTAGTACCAAGTCAGCAAGCCTCGGTCAGGCGTACCGAACTTTCGAACGAGCTTGCCGCCGATGTTCTCGACCACGCCGCAAAACCCTTTTTCGCCCTCTGGGATACGGCAGTCGTTCCCACAAGCACCGCATCGCACGCCTTTGGAATCTTTAGGTGCTCGAGCTGGCAAACCGTAGCGCCTCCTAATGCTGACATGCGCTGCCTCGATGTAGGGCCTAGCATCCTCGAACCTTTCGCGCACGCATCGGGCACAGACCTTTAGCGTGGCCGAGATGTCCTCAGCTTCCCTGCCGCAGACATCGCACTTCGCTTGCCAACCATTAGCGTACCACACAGCGCCACCATTTTCTTTTTTATGCAGAAGCGACTAAAGATGAGTTGGTGGAAGCGTGCAAAAGAGAACTGAAGAAAAAATCATCGCGTTCGGCACTGAGCGCCTAAAGCGCGAGTTTGCCAAACTGCGGAAGGGCGGCGTAATCATGGACGTGACGAATCCAGAGCAAGCCATCATAGCTGAGGATGCCGGAGCGATAGCGGTAATGGCTTTGCAGGCGGTCCCTGCCGACATTCGAGCGACCGGTGGCGTCGCTCGTATGGCGGACCCAGCGATGATCAAGACAATAATGGACACCGTTACCATCCCGGTTATGGCCAAGTGCAGGATAGGCCACTTCGCAGAGGCGCAAGTTTTGGAAGCATTGGGGATAGATATGGTGGACGAATCGGAAGTCCTGACCCCCGCAGATGAGGAATTCCATGTCGACAAACACAAGTTTAAGGTCCCATTCGTGTGCGGCGCTTACGATTTGGGCCAAGCACTAAGGAGGATAGACGAAGGGGCCGCAATGATCCGAACAAAGGGCGAGGCTGGCACCGGTAATGTAGTCGAAGCCGTCCGCCACATCCGGCTCACCAAGCGCCAGATATCGGAGCTAGCTGAACTTGGGCATGACGAGCTTGAAGCGAAAGCGCGGGAATATCGGGTGCCTGTTGAACTCGTGGAAGAAACGGCGAAACTGCAGCGCCTACCAGTTGTTTGGTTCTGTGCTGGAGGGATTGCCACCAGTTGTGATGCGGCGATGGTCATGCAGTTAGGTGTTGACGGTGTTTTCGTTGGTTCAGGAATATTACACTATGACGACCCCCAAGCGTTGTTAGAAGCTAGTAAGGACCTACCACAACCTATGCGCGGGATAGACATCAAAACGCTCAAGGAATCGGAGAAATTGCAGGCGAGGGGCGTTTAAGTATCCCGATTATCTGGCTAGCGGTTTCCTCCGCCCATCCTGCTTTAAAACTAACAAAAATTACGTAACAACCGTATGCTTGAACAGTCACTTAAGCCACGAAAATATGATTATTCGTTGATGCCAACAAATTCAGCACCTGAAAGAGTTCGAGGAAAAGATGTTAAAATAATCACGCCGATGTATAACCAGGCAAACAAATGAACCTACGTTACCCCAAAAATCTGCATTTCGAATGCCAGCGATGTGCCAAGTGCTGCGGCGATGGCTCACACCGCGGGCGAAATATCTTGTTGCTTGAATCCGAAGTCAAGCGAATATCTAAAACAACGGGATCAAGACCTCTCTCGTTCGCCTCCCGTTCGTTGAGCGTTCAGCCTTACCGCTACCGAATGAAAAAAAGAGGGGGAAAATGCGTCTTCCTCTATGGAAAAGCTTGTAGGATCTACAAAATTAGGCCGCTCATCTGCCGCTTTTACCCGTTCTCGCTCAAAAAGGGCAGCAACGGCTATAAGTTCGAGTTTTCGGAGAAGTGCCCAGGTATCGATATTGGGAATGCCCTCAAAAAGAGTGACTTTGAGAGAATGTTTGAAGAAGCAAAAAAAATATTGCAATATTCATAACATCACTTCCTTTTTCATCGTTTTCATTATTCTTTCCTTAACAATCTCATTTGCAGCTTCCCTTGCAGCTACCCCTTTTCTCTAGCTCTCTCCGATATTTTTTTCTGGGCCAAATCCATCTAGGTTATCATTCAAACATCCCTATGAATACCTCTTTTGAGCCCCTATCTCTAGTCTCACATTTTGTGGCTTTAGAGCTGTGCACATGTCCTAGGAAGCGTTTGTGCTAGTATCAGACACTTTTTTTCCCGATCACCTCAGATTTGCGCTTAAAATATTTGTTACTCATAGCACAAGTCTTTTGAACACAGCCACCAGATTAAAAATTGGTGCATTTATGCAGGAATTTCCAGAATTCATCGAGGAGGAAGAGGAAGAAGAAAGCTGGCCGACGACCATAAGGTTGGAGATAATCGAGTACATCCTCCGCCGCCACGGTGCCCTGCGTGCTCCGGACCTAGCGCATATCTTGGATTGGAAAGTCCGGGAGATCAATCGCGTGCTTCGCCAGCTAGAGAGCTCCGGTCGCGCGAAGCGCATGAAACTGGGCAAGAACTATGTTTGGTCTTCGATCGAGGAGCCTCACCTAACTCCCATGCATTACTAGGCGGGCCTCGAACCCCTGGGCGACTTTTTTCACCCTTTTGATCCTTGCGCGATCGAGCGACTTGTGGGTCGATTAGGCTGTGACTTTGGCGGAAGCGCCTCAAGAAAAGGACCTAAACTTTTATTGCTCGTCGGGTAATGCTTTAGCGTGGTCAGATGGTCAAGATGGTCGACATCGGATCAAAGCCATCAGTATCCCGAGTGGCGAGAGCAAGCGGTTTTATCCGCTTGAAACCCGAAACGCTCCAAAAGATCAAGGCGGACGAGGTGTCCAAGGGTGATGCGCTGGCAGTGGCCCAGACCGCTGCGATTTTGGCGGTCAAGCGCACCCCGGAACTCATCCCCTTAACCCACCAAATTACAATTACAGGCACTGATGTAATTTTTAAGCTGGAGAAGGAGGGGGTTCGCGTCGAGGTCGAGGTCAAAAGCACGGGGCAGACCGGCGTCGAGATGGAAGCCTTGGTTGGTGTGACGAGTGCACTGCTCACAATTTGGGACATGGTGAAAAGCTTGGAAAAGGACGAGGCCGGACAGTACCCCACGACTTCGATCGAGGATATTTGTGTGTCAAAGAAGGTGAAAGGTTGAGTGCGATCGAGCACCGCAAGGAAGCGCCAAAACACCTGAGGATAGCAGTCCTTGTCGTGAGCGATACTCGAGCAGCGGCGATGCGCGAAGGACGCGACGAAGACGTTTCTGGAAAACTCATAGAACAAAGCGCGCGCGAGGTCGGGCACGAGACGACCAGGTTGATAGTTCCAGATGACGCCCATGAGATAAAAAAAGCGATTCAAAAGTTCACCACGGATAAAAAAATCGATGCCGTGATAACGACAGGCGGCACTGGCATAGCAAGGCGTGATGTCACAATCGAAACTTTGAGCCCGCTCTTCGAAAAGGAATTGCCGGGATTCGGTGAAATCCTGCGGCGCGTCGGTTATGAAAAGGTCGGCACGGCGGCGCTTTTGACCTTAGCTACTGCAGGCCTCATCGAGAGGAAACCGGTTTTTTGCTTACCCGGAACCCCGAACGCAGCAGAAGTCGCGATGAAACTTATCCTTCCCGAATTGGGGCACATCATCAAGCACGCACGTGAGTGAGATGCGAGTTCGAATGCGGGGCTTCGCCAGTCGCACAAAGCTCAAGGATGCCTTGAAGCTCGTACTCTCGCGAGTAAAACCTCTGGATTCTGAGATGGTGTTGTTCGAGCGAGCGTTGGGGCGCGTGCTGGCCGAGGATGTCGTTTCAAAAACAGATATTCCCCCCTTCAATCGCTCGGCCGTCGATGGTTACGCGGTTCGCGCAGCTGATACATTTGGGGCAAGTGAAACAAAACCTAAAAAACTCCGTGTAGTCGGTTCCGCGAAAATAGGGGTTGCAACCAAATCTCGTGTTCGAAAAGGCGAGGCGATCAAACTGATGACGGGGGCACCGATGCCTCAGGGTGCGGATGCAGTCGTAATGGTCGAGCACACTAAAATAGAGGGAAAACACATCGCTGTGCTGGCGTCGCTCACACCCGGCAAGAATGTTTCAGCTCGGGGGGAGGATGTTCGCGCAGGCGAGGTAGTGCTGAGGCGCGGGCAGCAGCTCAGGCCCCAAGATATCGGCATGCTTTCATCAATCAGCCATCTTAAGGTGCTGGTTTTTCGGAGACCGAAAGTTGCAATTATCGCGACCGGGTCCGAACTCAGGCGCCCAGGCACGCGACTAAAATCAGGTCAAATTACGGACATTAACAGATACTCTTTATCCGCGGGAGTTACGAGCTGCGGTGGCGTGGCGAACCCGCTCGACATCACCCCCGACAAACAACAAGCGATGCGCCGCGTACTACAAAAAGCACTGAAAAATGATGTTGTCCTTATTTCTGGTGGAAGTTCGGTGGGGGAGCATGATATCGCCCCCGATATGGTTGCCGAGCTCGGGGAGCTGCTTTTCCATGGTGTTACTTTACGTCCGGGTGGTCCAACCGCATTTGGAATCGTTCGGGGTAAACCGGTATTCTGTCTAGCTGGTTTTCCAGTTGCCTCGCTGGTTGCTTTCGACATGCTGGTCAGGCCCGCGATTTGGGTGATGCAGGGGCTGCCCCCGGATTGGGGATGCCTAAGGGTTCGGACCAAGCTGACACGCAAAGTTGCCTCGAGCTTGGGACGCGTGGACGTGGTACGAGTGCGAGTCTGGAGTGAGGCAGATAAACTCTTGGCTGAACCGATCCGAGTCACCGGTTCAGGCATTCTGAGCTCGATGACGCGCGCTGATGGGTTCATTCTCGTTCCTGAAAATGTGGAAGGTTTTGGAAAGGGTATTATCGTAGAGGTCGAACTTTATTAATCGAGCGTTTGATTACGTTAAGGAGCGTGATTTAGTGACAGGAAAGATTGAGGATATGGTAGCTGATTTAATCGCCGAGCTCAGACATCGACTCGGCGATCTTGAGCGCCGCGTTGCGTCCCTTGAGCTATCACTCGGAAATATTCAGCCACCCAATTGTGCCAGCAAGATTGTTAAGCCAAAGCGCCACAGCAGATGAGAATTATGGCGCTTCGGACCTATCGTTCCGGCCCACTTCAGGTTGCAGAAATCGAGTGTTATGGGTGCGAAGGACTAAGTTCACTCGAAGATAAGCGTTGTCGCGCCTGTGTGCTCGAGCAGCTCGGTGCGCAAAACTTGGTGGACCAAGTTACCCTTCGCCGGGCCTATAAACGGGTGTACTGTTCGAGCGAGCTCTCAAAACTCGCCAGAACTCTAGCTGTACTTAAGCAGCTCATTTTCGACCGTGCATCCTATGGGGTGAGCGAGAAAGGCAAGTGCAAAAGTTGCGTGGATAAACGATGCAAAGAATTGACCGAGCAATGGGGAAAACTTCTAGAGGCACCGCACGATTTTTCACCGATTGAGGAATTGGCTAAAAAATACAGTGGACTCAAAGGCGAATGCGCGAAATGCACCGAGCGTTATTTCCTAAAACTCCTCGCGAGCGCAAGGACAGGGCTGGCGGACATTACAGCCATCCAAAAAGCTGACGAAACGGATTACGACGAGGTTTTTGCAGCGCGGGTGATGCCGTTTTTCGTCGAGGGAATTTGTCATCCGCCAAGGCACAGGTTAAAACTGCTTGAAACTTATGAGTTAGCCGAGCGACGAGGCACCGTTCGGATCTATGAACAGCTTGATCGTCCGCTGCCTTTTTACCAGCTTGATCTTCCAGAGTTCAAGATGCCCGCGGAGCACCTACAGTTGCTGGATGATGCATATAAATTTGAGACGACGGCCCAGCCGGGACACGCCCGTTTCGCCTTCCCAACGCGAATCTCGGGGTTCCTCGATGATTGGTACAATGTTTTGCTACACATCCTTCGGGATCGTTCAGATGCCAAGATTCCCTCTGGTAAGCTTAGGGAACTAGCCAAGCAGATGTCTGGCTGGCTCACCTACCGGTGGCTTGAACCCCTCAGCTACGATGACAAACTCACCGACATTTACGTCCCTGCACCGCCCGAACTTCAGCCGATTCGAGTCGTCCACGAACGTTGGGATATGTGCGAGACTGGCATCCATTGGACGACGCCGGCTCTGTTGGGATTTGGAGAAACTCTCGCTTCCCGCCTCGCGACATCATTCGATGAAGTTCGTCCGCAGCTGGACATTGAAATTCCCGAGCTTGGAATGCGATTGTTTTTGAGTCGGTACCCCGCGATATGGTCGAAAAGCATCGCGATATCGGTTAGGAAGCGCCGCCGCCGAGCTTGGACTCAACCACTCTTCCTCGAGCGGGGCACGCTCACACCTCTCGCCAGCTCGCTCGTGAGCAACCTCGTCCGGCGAGGCGCTTCAGCTTTTATCATAGGCGAGATGGGGAGTGCGAAGACCAGCGAAGTCGAGACGCTAGTGCCCGAGATAGGCCCCCACCAACGCATCATAGCATTTCAGGATACGGAGGAACTCCATCTCGAGGAGCTCGTTGCACACGGTTACTCAATCGAAAATGTGCGAATTGCTGATGCCGAGCATCTCCAACGCCAAATTGATGCCTTCCTTCGAGGAGGCGCGGCATACTGGCTCATCACGGAGGTACGGGCGATGGAGGCAGTTAGAGCGGCTTTGGGGGCGGCAGCGCGTCAGGGAAGTCAACCAATCGTGAGCAGCTTTCACGCCCGCTCGAAGCGCGAGATGTTTGATCTGGTGTGCCGCATCATGGGATTACATGACGCAGCCTACAAGTACGTCGATCTTGTCATCAGCACCGCCCGCTTTTCCACTCCCACCGGCACCATCAGGCGGATAATAGAGGTGGCTGAGGTACTCAAAGATTGGGATGNCACGCCGAAGTATGCCGAAATTTTCACCGACGACCGCAAGCGCGATTTGCTCGTGCCAAGAAATTTCCTTCGNGGTGATAGACGCCTTCTCGAGCGCTTGAACTCCTTTGACCTCTCGAAACTCAATGTTCTAGATGTTGCAAAACGATTNGACTTCTTGCCACCTGAAAAAGGCGGAAGCCAGCTTGTGCCCACGATGTGCAGACGATTAGCGGTAGATGAGCGAGACTTCCTCACAGGCATTCTCGCAGAGGCTAAGATGAAATCTGACTTGCTTGGTTTGGCCAGACGCACTGGCGACATGAGCTGCCTCGAGCTACCATTCGTAAGCCGTGCCTACGACGTCTTACTTCTCCTTCGTTAAAGAAAATGCTCCGGAGTACGAGCGCGTTCTAACTAGGTGGCAGAGTTGGTTGAAAGCCCTTTAAAAGTAGAGGAATGGCTACCCGTGAGCGAGGATGTGCGGGAAATCCTTGAGCGCTTCAAACGGGCCGAGAAACGTCCACCGTCTTTTTACGAGCGCCTGTGCAAGCTCGCGAATCGAATTTTTGGTAGACTCACACACGACATGAAAGTAACCAACAGCACCCAGCGTGAACTCAAGCAAGCTAAACTCAGAATTTCAGCGAGCGAGTACTGGGCTGGGTTCTTCCTCATGTTAGGCATCCCCACCATTATGAGCGTTCTCGGGTGGCTGTTAATCGGTCTGACAGGTTCGGACATGCTCGCGATGTGGTGGCTCCCCGTGCTTGGCTTGGTGCTAGGATGCGCCTTGGAGATGGTTTTCTACATCTATCCACCAAGCCTATCCGGAATAAGGCGAAGCGAGGCCCAAGGAGAAGCTATCCACACAGTCATGCTGTTAAGCTTCGCTCTCTACCACAAGCCCGATCTGCGCGGGGCAACGATTCTGGCTGCTAACGATAGCAAAGGCGAACTCGCGGGTGACCTCCAGCGCGGGCTGCTCGAGCTCGATACTCGCCACCGCTATGAGAGCGTCCGCCATATGCTTACAATAATCGCTCATCGGTGGGGCGAGATTGATGAGGGCACGAGGCAGGCGCTTTTCGATATCCTCCGCTCTACGGGTGCGCTGGAGGAAGCTTCTCGCACCTCCGATGTTGGCCGGGCGCCACAACGTGTGCTTGAAAGCAGCGAGGCCCAGCTGAGCAAGCGTTTGAACGCGCTCGTGATGCCTACAATGGCGTTCATGGTATTCGGCTCGCTCGCGATCGTCGGGATAATCGGCCTCTCTCCATTGTTCGGTGCGATAGGGACAAATTTTGTCCAGCTGCACTTCTTCGTGCTCGCAGCCCTCCTGCTCGTGGCCTCCTTTTTCACCTTCACTACCTATATGGGCAGGCTCAGGCCCACGACCCTACCTCCTTCCGAGGTACCTGAGGATGACCCCCGTCTACCCTCACGAGGGAATGTAAGAATCTTCGCGCGCGAGGTTCCCTATTGGCTGCCACCGCTCTTGGTTTTCCTTGCCCTCGCTTGGCCAGGTTTCCTCTATTTCGGGGGCATTCAGACAGGTGCGTTGGGAGCGCTCGCCAAAGGGGTGAACGCGTTTTGGTTCATCTGGGCTACGGCTGCGGCGGTTGCTGTTTACGCATATCTCTACGCTGGGCAGCGAAGGAAGCTTCGGGAGGAAGAGCGAACTAAGGCGATCGACTGGGGATCGGCGCTCAACACTATAGGCTCACGCGTAATCGACGGGAAGCCGATGAGTCAGGCGATGGTCGAGACCGCTGAGTTGATGCCGGGGTCGCCCGTTGCGGATCAGCTCCACGAAATCATCGAGAGCACCGAGAAGCACGCGATAGATGTGCGCCGCGCGCTATTTGAGCGAGGGTTGGTCAAGCGAACCCGTAACCCCCTCATCCAAAGCTTCCTAAACGTGATTACGCGCATTCGGCGGAGCTCGGAAGCGGCGGCGGGACAGGCGTGCATGATGGCAGCGGATTTCCTCTCGACTTTGCACCGAGTTGAACACCGCTTCCGCGAGCGGATAGAGGAGGCGATGGGGAACCTCTGGTTGGTCACGGTGGTCCTGTTACCGATTGTCTGCGCGATGTCGGTCTGGGTGATGGAGTTCATGTCAGGTGTCTCGTTCACAGTGGCGGGGGAGGCTGCGGGTGCTGGATTGACGAACCTGCCT
>LQHI01000006.1 GCA_001515185.1 Hadesarchaea archaeon DG-33
GGCGATGACCCTTCTTCAAGGATTTATGTGAAAGGGAAGAGCAGAGATTGTGAGGAGGTCGGCATCGGTTTCAGGCTTCGCGAGCTTCCAGCCTCCACCGCTGAGCAGAAGCTCCTCGATCTCGTTGATGAGCTAAACAAGGATAGCGAAGTCCATGGAATACTCGTGCAATTGCCCCTCCCCCCTCACATCGATAAGAAAAAGGTAACAGCTAGCATAAAGCCCCAAAAAGACGTGGATGGATTGCACCCTTACAATGTGGGGAAGCTCTGGCTAGGCATGCATGATTTTGAAAACGACTTGTTGCCGTGCACACCCAAGGGTATAGTAAAGTTGCTTGATTACTATGGAATCGAACTCGGAGGCAAACTTGCGGTAATAATCAACCGAAGCGACCTCGTGGGCAAGCCGCTATCAAAATTGTTTTTGGATAGAAACGCTACAGTTGTCATTTGCCATTCAAAAACTCAAGGGCTGGAAAAATACACCCTGGCAGCCGATGTGCTGGTCAGCGCAGTAGGCAGACGCCCGAGCTTCGTGGTCAGCGAGGACATTGTGAAGGAGGGTGCTGTCGTTGTCGATGTCGGCATGAACTACGTTGGGGGCAAGTTGCAAGGTGATGTCGATTTTGAAAGCGTTAAGGAGAAGGTGTCCTACATCACCCCGGTGCCAGGTGGCGTGGGGCCTATGACGCGCGTGATGTTGCTGTACAATGCTTTGATAGCGACAAAGCTTGCGGAAGGGAGTGGAGAAATTAAACTTTAGGGGTCGATCATGTCAAAATATGCTGAAACCGGCGTGGATGTGCGGAAAAGAGGTATAGAGACTTTCAAGGTGACCGTGCAGAATATTTTCCCGCAAGCTTTCTGTGTCGTGGGCAAAGACCCTCAGTTACGTGGATACGGGGTAATTTTGCATACAGACGGTGCTGGGAGTAAACCGCTTCAAAACTATCTCCACTGGAAAGAAACAGGTGAACTCAAGTGGTTTGAAAGTATCGCCCAAGATGTCGCGGCGATGAACGTGGATGATGTCATCTGCGTTGGCGCTCAACCGGTTGGATTCGTTGACTACGTTGCAATAAATGCATTTAAAGTTCCGAAGAAAGAATTTCTCGTCGCACTTAATTCTGGGTTCAAAAAGTGCTTGGGGGTGCTGAAAAGGCACGGGATAAAAATTTTGTTCTTGGGGGGTGAGACGGCTGATATACCCGATCAGCTTCGAACCTTGGATGTCTCGGGCACAATAAGCGCCCGAGTTAAATTATCAGAGGTCATAAATGGGGGCAAAATCAAACCAGGCGATGTAATCATTGGTCTGAGAAGCGGTGGGAAGACAAAGTACGAAAAGCACGAAAATAGCGGGATAATGTGCAACGGAATAACTCTTGCAAGACATTCTCTGATGAAATGTGAGTACGAACGCAAGTATCTTGAACTTAAAAATCCTGATGGTAAAGGTTATTATGGCAGATTCGCGTTCGATGAATATCTCGATGAACTAGGCATGACGGTAGGCGAGGCAATCTTGTCTCCAACAAGAATTTTTGCTTCTGTGGCTGCTAGAATTCTTGAAAAGCATGGCGGTCAAATAACNGGTTTAGTTCACAATACGGGTGGTGGGCAGACAAAGTGTTTGAAATTAGGNAGGAACNTTCATTACATCAAAGATGANNTAGTTGAGCCGGATTCAATATTTCGGTTGATNCAGAGAGAGGCNAANGTNAGCTGGCGAGAAATGTTNGAAGATTTCAACATGGGTGTGGGNTTTGAAGTAATAGTNAGAAAAAGAAGCGCAGAGGCGATTTTANCTGNTGCTGAGANATTTGGTTTGGGNGCAAAAGTGATTGGNAGATGNGANAAGAGCGATGGAAAAAACAAGTTAACAATTAGAAGCGAATTCGGAAAATTTGAGTACAGATGAACCATANGTGCCANAATCTTNTGCNCAAAGGATTTAAATTCATGTTATAGTTATTAACCTTGTGAGAANTTGACTTCCCAACTTTACGNGAAAAGGGACCTTCCGTTTAGCTTGTTTGAAGTAGACCTGCTGCGCGCGAGCGAGGATCAGCTTCTGCAAATCAGCCGAGAGCTTGGCCTAGGATTGAACTTGGAGGAGATGAAAAAATGCAAACGGTATTTCTCGAAACGGGGAAGTAACCCAACTGATGTTGAACTCCAGAGCATAGGCCAAACTTGGTCTGAACATTGTTACCACAAGACCTTCAAGGGCGAGGTGCTGGTTGGCAGGCGAAAGGTTAGGCTTTTCAAGGATTTCATTGCAAAGGTTACGAAAGAGCTCTCGCAGCCTTGGTGTATTTCGGTTTTTTGAGGACAANGCGGGCATCATAGATTTTGAACGTGGTTATGGGATAGCGGCTAAGGTTGAAACCCATAATCACCCTTCAGCGATCAATCCATTCAGTGGAGCGGCAACTGGTTTAGGAGGTTTGATACGGGATATCATGGGGGTTTGGGCCCAGCCGATTGCGAGCACTGGTGTGTTTGGATTTGGTCCGCGGGATTACTCACAAAAGCTTCCCCCTGGTATAAAGCACCCGAAAACTATTTTCGAAGGAGTTGTGGAGGGGGCCAGAGAGTACGGTAATCGTATGAAAATTCCAAACGTTGGTGGCACCATTTATTTCGACGAAAGCTATGTCGGAAATCCGATCGTGTATTGCGGTTGNGTCGGGCTTCTCCCCATCGACAAATACGTCAGAAAGGCTAAACTGGGNGATGTGGCNTTACTCGCAGGAGGAAGGACTGGTAAGGAAGGNATTCACGGTGTTACCTTTGCCTCNGCAGAAATCGGGGAGATGGAGAAAGGAGAAAAAGCGGCTGAGTTGACATTTGATCCCCCAGTACAGGATAGAANGGCGAAGGCGATTCTTAGGGTCAGAGACGAGAACTTAGCTTCAAGTATAACAGATTTAGGCGGCGGCGGGATTTCTTGCGCGACTGGTGAAACCGCTTTTGGATCGGGGTGTGGTCTTCTCGTGGATCTTGAAAAGGCTCCGTTAAAACTCTCGGGTATGACACCTTGGGAAATTTGGATCTCGGAATCACAGGATAGGATGTTTTTAACCATTCCTGAAAAGAATCTCGAAAGAGCGTTAAAGATATTTGAAGAAGAAAATGTTGAAGCGACGCCTATCGGGAAATTCGTTAGAGGCAATTCCCTCGTGGTCAAATACCAAGGTCACGAAATCGTAAACTTGAATTTACGGTTCCTTTTCTCTCCACCTGAGGTCAAAAGAGTAGCCGAGTGGAAGGCGCCGAAGCTGGCCGAACCTAGTTTCGAGCAACCCGTTAATCTAGCAGAGATTTTGCTAAGGTTACTGGCTGCGGAGAATATCAAGAGCAAAGAGAGCTTGATAAGAATTAATGAAGCTTGGGGAAACGTAGCCCTGAAACCGTCGCATGGGAAGTATGGTGGACCAAATGATGCTGCGATAGTGAAACCTTTGCGGGATTCTCGACAGGGCGTGGTGATCTCTTGCGGCATAAACCCCAATTACGGACGAATCGATCCTTATTGGATGGCGGCTTCAAACGTCGAAGAAGCAATCAGAAACAATGTTGCAGTTGGTGGCCGACGAATCGCGTTGCTTGACAACTTTGTGTGGGGGAGCCCCGAGAAAGCTGAGCAACTGGGTGCACTCGTGCGCGCTTGCGAGGCTTGTTATAAATTTGCCAAAGTTTTCGACGCTCCTTACATTTCAGGCAAGGATAGCCTCTACAATGAGTCCATACTGGGCCCGGTAACGCCTACGTTGTTGATAACTGCTGTAGGTATAATCCCGGATGTCGGGGGGGCCGTTTCGGTAGACCTCAAGGAGCCCGAAAACCCAGTTTACATCGTTGGAGAAACTTATCCAGAGTTAGGCGGTTCGGAGTACTACAAGCTGCGCGGGTTTGTGGGCAAAAATGTTCCAAAAGTTAGGGCGGCTCCAGCGAAAAAAATAATTAATTCAGTTGTTGATGCTATTGATTGTGGTTACGTTAGAGCTTGCCACGATATCTCCGAAGGCGGACTTGCTGTCGCAGCTAGTGAGATGGCATTGGGCAGCGATTATGGGGTTAAGTTGGATTTGAGAAAAGTTCCAGCAAAATTGAAGAGGGACGATTTCGTCCTGTTCTCTGAATCGAATAGCAGGTTCTTGGTCGAAGTTCAATCCCAGAGTAAGCAGGATTTCGAAAAGTTGATGAAAGGTGGGGCCTGCTCAGAAATAGGCAGTGTAAAAGAAGATGGTTATCTTTCAATCTGTGGGCTGAAGGGCAAAAAGATTGTTAATGTTGATTTAGTAAAATTGAGAGAGGCCTGGAAAACAGGTTTTGGAGCCATTTAAATAAAGAAAATCAACATTTGAATATCCCCGCGCCGACAAATTTAACCTGGTTGAATTGACTTTAGCGCATGATTCGCCCTAGCTGAAGAGGCTGGTTTCAGCTTAAGTCTGCTCTAAGTGTTTCATGACCAAAGAGTATTGTTTTTCGTCAAGAAGATTCGCGTCACGCAAATATTTTACAACAGCCCCGATTTCCATACAGGTATGTAGATGAATATTGTTGGCTTCCAACATCTTCTTGGCTCCCTCTTCTCGATCGAGGATTACAACAGCATCTTCGACCACTCCGCCCTCTGCCCTAATTGCGTTTCCTGCGTCCAAGATGCTTCCTCCAGTGGTCGCGAGGTCGTCAATCAAAACGACATGATCCCCTCGCTCAAGCAATCCTTCAACCATTTTCATGCGACCGTGGGTTTTCTTTTCTTTTCTCACAAAAATTAATGGAGATTTGAGTTTGAAGCTCACAAGCGTGGCCAGAGAAAGGCCTGCATGTGGCACTCCGGCGAACTTATAGATTGTTCTGTCTATCTCCCGCTTTATCATATCCACACAGAGGTTGGCGAGCTTGTTGAACAAATCGGGATAGGAAGGTGCGAGTCGGAGGTCCACGTAATACGGACTAGTCTTTCCCGAGGCCAGGACGAACTCGCCAAATTGGATCGCATTTAACTTATGGAGAAGAACAGCTGCTCTCTGCCATTTTTCTACGGTGCTTTTTTTTGAGAGGGTTGGATCCAAGACTCATCCCCCCATGCTTTCGTTAATTTGGTCGCGCATCGATTTTGCCATTTTTGCGGGACTCTTGGCGGTGTATATCGCCCTTCCGACAATTTCGAAATCGGCACCGCTTTTTATTGCGTCGCCAGGTTGCGCTCCCTGCGCCCCCACTCCCGGAGTTAGAATAAGCAACTCCTTACCCACCCATGATCTCAGTGCCGTGATTTCCTTGGGTCTCGTTGCAGGTCCGATGACACCAGTGGCGCCGACATCAACCGCTAACTTCGCCATGCGCTCTGAAACAGACTCAATGAACATACTCGCGCCGGGGTGAGACATGTTTGGGACTACGATGACGCCCCGGTCTCCTTTTTCCTCGGCAACTTTGATGATGGCATCCAAACTGTCCCGACCGACGAATGCGTGCGCGATAACAGCATCAGCCCCAGCATCGTAGGCACAGCGCGCGATTCTCTGGTTGGTGTGCGGGACATCGGCAATCTTAAAATCTGCTATGATAGGAAGGTCACTCGCTTTTTTGATTTTAGAAACAATCTCTAAGCCTGCTTTCAAGACCAGTGGGTACCCAATTTTGACCGCGGCGATGTAGCTAGAAACATCCTCCAAAAGTTTTTGCACTTGCTCCTTGGGGACGTCGAGCGCTAAGATCAATCTAGACTCATTCTTTTCGGATTTTCTTAACATTCTCTCTTTGAATCTTTTCCCGACCAAATGAAAACCTCAAAATTGGGCCAACAACTCTTTTTCCCCGGTTATCCGCTCGTGATGCAACCTGGGTTAGAGCACTTGATTATTCCTTCGATAAACTCTGGGAGTTCAACACTCTTCTTTTCGGTTACCTTGAAATTTTTAATAATGTTTATAGTGGCATCTGGTGCCGCCAAAGCTATCTTGTTCACCTCTTCTTCCGTCAGTTTTCGGTTCTCGACTTTGATCACGTCTTTCTTGCCGTGCATCTTGCTCAGTGATGTTTAGGATTCTGAGTACCGCTAGGGCCTTGCCGGAGGTGATGTGGTCTATCACGGTTCCCGTTTTTATTTTGCTGACTCTCAACTCCTTCTCAACTTTCCCCATCGTGTCACCCCAATAAAAGCGAGAGAATTGCCGCTCGGATGACAACTCCGTAAAACACCTGGTCGAAGTACTTAGCATAAGGCGAGGAATCAAGCTCTGAGGAGATTTCATCAACTCTGGGTAGGGGGTGTAAAACACACAAGGTTGGCTTCGCTGTTTCAAGCGTTTTAAGCCCGATTTTATAGGTATTTTTGACCTTAGCGTACTCCGCTGGGTCTGAGAACCGCTCTTTTTGAATTCGGGTGACGTATAGAACGTCCAGCTTGGAGTGATATCAAGAACAGTTTGTTATTGAACCTCGAGGCGGCATACGCGAGCGAATGAACCGTGCGCCCGTATTTCAGATCGCCGATCAAGCCGATGTTCAGATTTTCAAATTTACCCATAGTTTTTCTAATCGTGTATAAGTCAAGCATGGTCTGAGTCGGGTGGTGTCCTGCCCCATCGCCAGCGTTGATCACCGGTATCTCGGCCACCTCCGCCGCCAGCCTTGCAGCCCCCATTTTGGGGTGCCTGATCACGATTACGTCGGAGTACTTCTCGACTGTCTTTATGGTGTCAGCAAGCGTTTCTCCCTTCGCGATCGAGCTTGTCGTGGGTTCGGCAAAACCAATGACGCTTCCACCAAGTCGTTGCATCGCTGATTCGAAACTCAGTCTCGTGCGGGTACTCGGTTCAAAGAATAGCGTCGCCATTACTTTCCCGGCTAGGGCACTTGATTTCTTTTTGCCTCTGGCAATTGGCCCGAATTTGTCGGCAGTATTAAAGATAAATGAAATTTCCTCGTTTGATAGGTCTTCAAGGGAAATGATATCTCGGCCTTTGAGCCTCAATCCTATACCTCGCTAAATTCTCAAAAGCTATCATATTAAACTTTCAGGTTCAAGGGCTTTGGAGGCAAAAATTCGATTCTAGCGGGCTATCTGATTACTTATATTTCTGGTAGATTCATTTACAGCGGGGGAGAAGTTGGGAGCGGTCGACCTCTGCTTGGAAAACGCCAAAATCCCGTATCGGGGTTTACTTGTTGAGGCGGGGGTCGCGATTGATAAAGGTAAAATAGTTGCGGTTCGCAGGAACCGTTTGCCGCCAGCAGATAAAACAGTAAATTTGAGAGGGTCGTTGCTTCTTCCGGGCATCGTGGACGTTCACGTTCATTTCAGGGATCCAGGTTTAACGTGGAAGGAAGACTTTGCCAGCGGGTCGAGAGCCGCAGCCGCTGGAGGGGTAACCACGGTTTGCGACATGCCAAACTGCGTCCCTCCGACCAACTCGTTGAAGAGATTCAAGGAGAAGATAAAAATAGCAAGGAGTAAGTCGCACGTGGATTTTGGGTTGCACGCCCTCCTGCCCGACGATGTCGATGAAGGGGCAAAACTCGCAAAGGCGGGTGCTGCGTCGTTTAAAGTGTATACTGAATCTCAAGGTGATTCGGCTATTCCCAATTTTCTAGGGTTTGACTTAACCATTTCAGCTCATGCAGAGGATTCCGTCGTGCTCAAAAAATTCAAGCCTCAAGGGAAGGGCATCAAGGAATTCATCAGGTGTCGACCCAAACTGGCTGAGATTTCTGAGATAACCCGCCTGTTGCGCTTGGTCCATGGTGCACCTCTACACCTCTGCCACGTAACAACGAGTGAATCGATAAATCTAATCGCGAAGGCAAAAAGGGCTGGAAAGGTGACATGTGAGGTGACTCCCCACCACCTCCTTCTTTCATCAAATCACCTACGCAAGCTCGGACCGCTCGCACAGACTTTGCCTCCACTTCGGTCCCCAGCGGATAGGCTAGCGGTTTTGATGGCGCTGCGGAATGGGACGGTTGATATTGTGGCCAGCGATCATGCCCCCCATACACTGAAGGAAAAGGAAAAAGGTCGGATGAACATATGGGAGTCACCACCCGGCATCGCTGGAGTTGAAACCTCGCTCCCACTCATTCACACCTTAGTTCGAAAAAGGAGGCTTTCTATTTTCAGACTGGTCGAGGCGATGTGCACAATGCCGGCAAAAATCTTCGGCATCCGCGGCAAGTCCGGAATGCCTAAGGGGGTCATCAAACCGGGAGCCGATGCAGATTTTGTAGCCTTGGACCAAAAAAAGAAATGGAAAATCAAGGGGGAAGAACTCCATGGAAAAACCAAATTCACCCCTTTCGAGGGATACGAGGTCATCGGAAAACCTTTCATGACTCTCGTCCGGGGTGAGGTGGTATTTGAGGATGGTGAGGTAGTTGGAAAAGCTGGTTATGGACGATTTATTCCGCGAAGTAGTTCATAGGCCAAAGGTCTTGCCGATAAGCAGAGTCGTGAAGGAGACCCCCACGACCAAAACTTTCTACGTTGATTGCCCGGATATTTCGTCAAAAGTCCGACCAGGGCAGTTTGTCATGCTTTGGGTAATCGGAACAGATGAGATACCGATGAGCGTGTCGAAGGCGAATAAAAACGGCGAGCTAGGGTTGACTGTGGCGAAAGTGGGTGATGCGACTTCACGGCTTCACGAGCTAGGGAAAGGTGACCAGATTGGAGTCAGGGGACCATATGGAAATTGGTTCGATCTCTCTGGGAATAGATTTCTGATGGTTGGGGGCGGATATGGCGTGGCTCCCTTGGCGTTTGGCGCAGAAGTGGCCCTTTCTGAAGGCAAGAAAGTCACCGTGATTCTTGGTGCGAAGACATCTGATGAACTTCTTTTCAGATCGAGGCTCGAGAAGTTGGATGTGGAACTGA
>LQHI01000007.1 GCA_001515185.1 Hadesarchaea archaeon DG-33
AGCGAAGGCCAAAGGTTGAAGTATGCTTTAATTCAGGTGACTTTTGTATCTCTTCATACACCATTTCGAAAACGATCTTGGGCTCAAAGTACGCATCGCAATCTATTTCTATATCAACATCTTCATGCGGCTTCTTGAGCTGAATCTTCTTGAACAACTTCGTGAGCTCCTCCAAATCTTCATCAGTATAACCACTCCCGCACTTCGTCACCGTCTTAAATTTCCCGCTCTTCTCATCGCGCGCCGCTAGCACGTAGCTGCCAAAGAACCCGGCGCGCTTGCCCCTGCCGTAGAGCCCACCCACAACAACCAAGTCGAGAGTCTCCAGCATGGGCTTCAGCTTGAGCCACACAAACTCTCTCCGCCCCGCGCGGTAGCTCGCCTCGAGGTCCTTCGCGAGTAGCCCCTCATGACCAATCTCGATTGCCCAATTCATGAACTTCTTTATCTCATCGGACTTACTGAGGACCTGCTGTTCAACAACCATTACCTTGCCTTTTACCGGCTTGACTATCTTTTCAAGCATCTTTCTCCGCTCGAGGTATGACTCATCGAGCATAACACTGTCATTCGATACCAGCACATCGAACAGGTGCAGCTCAACCGGGATTTGTTCAATCGTCTGCTTGATCTCGTACTTGCGGCGCCGCTTGAGCACCTCCTGAAACGGCATGGACTTCCCCGTACGTTTGTCGATCGCCACCAGCTCTCCGTCGACTATCGCTCGCTTCGGCTTCAACGCTTGGCGCAAGGGGTCGACGAGGTCTGGAAACATGTTTGTGTAATCCTCCATCCGCCTTGTGAAGAGCGAAACCTTGTCGCCATCCTTGTGGACTTGGACTCTGATACCATCGAGCTTTATTTCAAATGCTGCCTTTCCTTTCATCCGCTCAAGAACCTCGTCAATCGTCTCAGCTCGCTGCGCCAGCATGGGGTTCACGGGATGTCCCACGGCGACCCCGAGCTTCTCGAGACCCTTTTCCCCACCCGTAGCGACCGCCTTCGCGACAATCGAGTAGTCCGTCGTGAGCATGTACGCGTGCTCAACCACTTCCGGCCTCACATTGAACGCGCTCGCTATCGCATCACGCAACCTCCCTTCGGCCACGCCTATTCGGAGGTCGCCGATCACGGTGCGGACGACGAACTTGGCCTCGAGCGGGGTGGAGCTTGTTAAGAGTTCGGCGATCGAAGCTATCTTCCGGTCCACCGAGCCCTCTCCCGTGATTTCAGGCAACTGTTTGATGTTCTCAAAAACCTTTTTCACCGTCAGCTGCTCGGTGAAAAGAGTCACCTGCTTTTTCTTCGCCGAGAGCTGCTCCGCCACCTCGCCGAGATCTCCAACCTGCTTCATCAGCTTGTCTACATCTGGGGGTGAGTATCCGGAAGCCTGTACGATCGCTTTCTTTAGCTGTTGGAGTCCGACGCCAGTCTCCTTCGAAACGTAGGCTGGCCAAGGTCTTCCGAGCAAAAACAGAACAACTCGCTCCATCTCCTCAGCCGACGTGCGTTTCAATAAGTCCACGATGAGCGAATTTTTTTCCAAATAAGATGGGGTGTGTTCTAGCTTCTCAAAAGCCTCGGCTAAAATCGTGTAGCGCATCCCAACCCTAAACTAATTTAGCCCTTCGGCCTAAAACTCTTAACACCCGGCCAATCCCGAGCCTCGCGCAGGTACTCGAAAATGCCGCTACGCGGGTCTATTCTCGCCATGATTTTACCGTTTTTAAAAATTCTTACCATCCCATCTTCTCCAGAGACTGTTACCCCCTGTGCTTTGGTCGCCGCAGTCATTGTTGCTACCGCCAAGTGCCGCGTGCCNAGACCACGGGGAATTTCAACTTTGACATCTGCGTTGAGGTAGCGCTCNGCAGCGATGACGCGCCCATCNTCCCCCACGATGAAAGCTCCATCAAAAGTAGCGTATTTCTGGATAAGCCCCCACTGTTTTCTATCGGTGATATTTACCNAGTAACTCTTGAATGGGTTAATCATCAGTTGGTGCGATAGCCTCAAGACCGCTTTGGTGTCCCCGATTATGAACGCCGCGCCCACGAGCCTTCCGTCCAAAGCCCCTCTNCCGAGCTTGAGCGATATCTCAGCGGCCGCGGCCAGAACGGGGTCCGATTCCACNGTCTCNATCACCGNCTCATACCCTGAAACNTGCAAAATCANNAGGGCATCGGTGCTATCAGCGAAAACCATCCCCCGCNAAACANACNAAACGCTCCCCNGGAGANAATATTCCTTCCTGCANCCCGCACGCCATCGCATGGTGGACTTGNCCAAATCTCCCCTGTGCNCGCGCCGTNAGCTTGATCAGTTTTATGCGGGAGTTTTTGCCGAATCTCTCGTAAGTTTCGTGGCTGGGCGTGGCGAGGACCACTTTTAACTCCTTTCCATGGGTGNCAAGCAGGTTNNTCTTGAAAAGAGGACNGCAATTTTTACCAGTTTCNGTCANAGCGAGAATNGCNTCNGCCTTAANTTCTNAAGCAAGATGCGCAGCNGCCTCGGCTANTGCCTTGGGGACGTCCACCTACTCAACTCTCCGTCCCCCCACCAACCTCAGCCAATTTTGTCTTATTTTAATGGGTTAAAACTTTTTCCCTCAAGCGAAATTTTGTGCCCAACCTTTACACCTGAATGAGAAATCGTCCCCACAGGGGCCTCGATTAGATAATTAACAATCGCCTTGGGTCTGTAAAATCTCCAAGATTTGAGCCCCGCGCGAAGCTCGACGACCCTGAAACTAGAATCAAGATAGATCAAGTCGATAGGAAACCATACGAACCACATGTGCACGGCGTAGCGACTAAGCTTGGAAAACTTGAACAACAGCGCCTTGCCCTGCTGAAACTTGCGCCTGAACATCAGCCCTTGAAAGCGCCGCCAGAAGGTGTCCGCTAGCTCGATCTCGCTCGCCAAGAGTTTACCCGTATTGCGATCGACTAAGCGCATTGGTCCACACCCCAACCTTTCTGCGAAGGGGTTTTAATGTTGCCCAACTTATCAGCATTCGATTGCATGCTGGCCGAAGCCAAATTTCGAGCCGCCATCGTTAAGATGCTTCGCCGCGCTGAAATAACTTTGCCCGAAGATGTCGTGCGTGCGCTCAAACGAAACAGGGCACGCGAGCGGAACCGCATCGCCAAACTGCAACTCGACTGCATGCTGAAAAATCTAGAGCTGGCAAAAAATCTGGGAGCGCCCATCTGCCAAGACACCGGTACTTTCACCTTTTTCATTCAGCTGGGCTCCGGACTCAAGCTTAACTTCGACCTGAAAAAATCTCTCTCCAAAGCCGTCGCTCAAGCTACTCGAGAGGTGCCGCTGCGCGCAAACATCGTAGACCCGCTCACGCGCAAACACACCGGCACTAACCTCGGCATGGAGCAACCATCTATTCACCTCGAACTCGTCCCGGGGAAAAAACTCTCGATCGACCTGCTCGTCAAAGGTGCGGGTGCGGAGAATTGGAGCAGGTTGTTCATGCTCAGGCCGACCGATGAAAAAATTGCAATCAAACGGGCAGTACTATTGACGCTCGTGGAGGCCGGAGGACAACTCTGCCCGCCAGTCGTCGTGGGCGTAGGTATCGGGGGTTCAGCGGATGCCGCTTGCCTGCTCGCGAAGAAAGCCTTGCTCCGCCCCCTTAGCTCGAAGAATCCCGACAAAAAACTCGCGCGCATGGAGCGTGAGATAACGGACGCGGCGAACAAACTCGACATAGGTCCGATGGGCCTGGGCGGACGAACCACCATATTAGGAGTTCGCATAGCCAAAGCAGCATGTCACACCGCGAGTTTACCTGTTGCAATCAACTTACAATGCTGGGCAGCGCGCCGAGCATCTGCGCGCTTGTTTGGAGATTATCTGCGAGTGGAGGCTCCTTAGTGACACTCATCAAATTAAAGCCACCGTTGACTGGGCGAGAAGTGACAAAACTCAAAGCTGGCGACCTCGTGAGCGTGAGCGGAGCTATAGTCACCGCAAGAGATAAGTCGTACGCCCGAGTTCTAGACCTCCTTCGCTCCCACAAAAGATTGCCGGTTGACATGCGCGGCGGTGTGGTCTACCATTGCGGACCCCTCGTCAAAAAAATACCCCGCGGCAAAAAAATAGTATCAGCTGGGCCAACGACGAGCGCCCGCCTCGACCGAATGCAGGCAGAATTCGTCAGGCGAACCGGCGTGAGGGCGCTCGTAGGTAAGGGAGGCCTGGGTGAAGAGGTTGCTGTAGAACTGGCTCGGCTCGGCTGCGTTTACCTAGCTTTCACCGGCGGCGCGGCCGTGCTAGCTGCCCAATCGATCGAAAAAGTCGAAAGGGTGCTCTGGCAGGACCTCGGGGCTGCGGAGGCGCTCTGGGTGCTCCGGGTTAGAGATTTTGGGCCGCTCGTGGTGGCTGTTGATACAAAAGGAAACAACCTTTACCTGCGCCAAAAGTGTTAAGACTACTTTAATTTTACCCGAGCCACATCGGGTACTTAAAAAGGCTCTCGCTAGTCGAGAAAAAATTCAAAAAAGTAAGGGGATTGATTGGCGTTTTCCCCTTACCTCTTTCTAAGTATAGGTCCACCAAATATCGCAATCGCAGCCAGTATCAGCGCGACTATCACCAAGATAATCGCGTAGATCGCCCATGGAGTAACTACTCGTTCGACCGTTGAGGTTGCTGCAACACTCGCGTTGCCGATTACATCGGTTGCCTGTACGACGATCGTGTTCGGACCCTCTGAGAGCGCCAAGCTGTAGCTGTAACTACCTCCAGCACCTATCGGAACGGTCACTCTTCCGACTCCGACCTGTACTGTCAGCGTTATGTCTGACCAGCTCTCCCATGCGTCCTTGTTTATGGTTCCGCTGATGGTGATGCTGCTCTTATCCGTCGTCTCCGGCAGCGCGGTCAACGTCACCGTCGGAGCAGTAGCATCTGCCAGTAGGTACCCGTAGAGCGCCCTGCTTCCTTCGTTGCCTGCCACATCCGTTGCCGATATCTGAATCCTAGTTATATCTCCAGCAGTCAACGTAATGGTCACGTCCCACTTGCTGTCCGACCCAACTGTGTCGGTGCCCAATACTGTCTCCGTGGTATCAACAGTGCCATAGACTGTGACTGTCGCTCCTACCTCTGCGGTCCCAGTGATGGTGCGCGAGGTGGTCTGGAGTACCGTTGGACTGTCAATGTTTGTCGAGACTGTAACATCGAGCGATGGTGCAGAGGGCGATGTAACGTCGACGATGAAGCTGAGGCTGGAAACCACGCCGTTCTCGCCAGCGTGCCAGAGGTTGTCGGATGCCCACACGTTGATGTAATAGGTGTCCTCCGGGCGGGCGTTGTCGATGATGTTCTCGAACACACCTGCCAAACCGAAGTCCCATGCGTCCTTGTTCTCGAGCGTCCAGTACGGGGTGCCATTCCAGATGTTGTCGTCGTTGTCGAGTTGCACGATGAGGTTATCGAGCGCGATTCCCAAACCGCTCACCGGGTAGCCTGAGTCATTTACCGTCACCTTGATCTCCGGCGTGTTGTCGTTGATACGAATGCCGCTAGTCCAA
>LQHI01000008.1 GCA_001515185.1 Hadesarchaea archaeon DG-33
CCCCCACCCAGAAAGTACCTTTGCCCAGTGAGGAAACGAAAACTCTAATAGCAACGCTCAATGTGAAGTCGCCGGAAGGCTCGAAAATACCGATTGCACCGCAGTAGGGCCCCCGCAAATGTGGCTCGAGTTCGTCGATGATTTCAATAGCTCGACGCTTGGGGGCTCCAGTTATTGAGCCTGGTGGGAAAGTATTTTGGATTATGCTGTTGATTGTAATCCCCTCACGCAAGGTGCCCTCCACTTCCGATACCATCTGGTGGAGTGTCGAATAGGGCTCTATCTCGAAGAGCTTGTTTATCCTCACGCTGCCGTACTCGCAAACTCGCCCTAGGTCGTTACGCATAAGGTCGGCAATCATGAGGTTTTCAGCTCGCTCTTTTTTGCTTTCCAAAAGCTCTTCTCGTAGGGCTTTGTCTTCCGCGGCAGTTGCCCCTCGCTTTCGGGTGCCTTTGATTGGCCTTGTCACCAATCGCCTGCCAGTTCTCCTCAGAAAGAGCTCCATCGAGCCGCTCAAAAGCTGGAACTCCCCAAAGTCCACGCAGCATGCGAACGGGACTGGCTGTACCTCGTAAAGCTTGGTGAGGAACACTTTCGGTGGAATATCAAAAGGCACCTCAAAGCGTTGCGAGAGGTTCAATTGGTAGATATCACCTTTACCGATGTACTCGCGCGCCTGCTCAACCATACGGATGAAATTTGATTTAGTCATGTTCGGGCGCGGGTTGGAAGCCTTCCTCGAGCTGGTTCTCCTCTCAATCTCACCCCGCCAGTCATCGATCTTTCCTCGTGCAGCGTCACCTTCGAAAAATAAGAAGCAGGCGTCTGGAAAGGTGGCGCCATCTTTGCGCGGGTTGGGTGCGAAACCCCGCTCGAGGTACCTAAAAAACTCATAACCCAAGTAACCAACGGCGAAGTAGTCTTGGGCTAGAAAATTTTCCAAGATGGCGATTGGGTCATCCTTTAACTTCAGCTTGCGTTTGGGTGATCCTAAAGTCGTGCCCCCGTTTTGAGTGGAGAGCGTAAAAGCAGGGTTTGTGAAATGAATAAGGATTTCCTTGCCGGGAGCCCAGCCGTCTTTTGAGCTGAGGAGGAGCGCCTGCCGCTGGCGAAGCGAAAGTTGCGAAGTTATGTCATCCCCCTCTTATCATGGCAGCTTTTGGAACTAAATCATTCGTGCTTTACCTCATTAAAAAGTAGGCGATGAATGCGACAATCGAGAGCACGAGCAGTAATGGCGAGGTGACGAAGTAGAACCCGTTACTGTGATATATGTAGATCAGCCAAGACGGCACCTGCGAGAGGTCTATATACTTGCCCAAGATGGGAAGCAGCACGAGGGCAACTCCTATGAGAATCAAAGCAACGCCGAGCCAAGTCAGCGGGTGCATTGTGCCAACCTAAAGCAGTTCACTTCGTTCCACATGGCCGCCACAGTACTTCCGAGCGTAGGTTGCGACCGCTTTGAGAGCCGCCTCAACTCTTTCACGTGTTATGCCGGGGGCGTTCCAGAGCACGATCAAAGCATTCGATGTTTTCTGCGTTATCATCGCCGCTTTAGAATCGCCGAGAGTGTATGCCGCCAGCAGCTTCTCATCATCGCGCAGGATGATCTCGTCTGGCTTCGGGCTAAGTTTCCGCCCATTTATGAGCTCGAAGGGCTCGGTCTCCGTCGCCAGCTTCGTCACAACTTGCCCCTTTGTCTTGTCGGCATCGTAGCTCCCCACCATCACCCAATGCTCGACGGTCGCAAGCAAACAAGCGTCAACCAAATTGTTGATAGCAGGAAACCGATCGTCTAGCGCCCGACGGAGCAAATATTCCGGCGCGGGACGATAGCTCGAGGGGTCTGCGCCCATCGTCTTGAAAAATGCGCGGTATGCCTTCACCTCGGCCAAGTCTAGCACGTTCAGGGCCCCATAGCTCGCCTTGAGGTCGCTGAATACCTCGCGCTTTCGCTCGATCAACCCCTCGATGTTCGGCTCGATGGTCAAGCCGCTCACCAATGCATAAGCCGCGATGAAGTCTGGATATTTTTCCTTTACCTTTGGGTCAAGCTTCATCTTCTAACCTCCATCTCTTAGTTGTGTCGAACATATTATTAACAATTCTGGCGAACTCCTTGGTGGTTAACATGCGCCCCCTTTCGAGAGATTTCTACGAGCGTGACACTGCCACGGTTGCCAGAGAACTGCTGGGGAAAGTGTTCATTCACCGCACGAGCGAGGGGCTCACGAGCGGTAAGATAGTCGAGGTCGAGGCGTATTTCGGCAAGGGAGACCCAGCTTCTCGAGCCTCTCGCAAGCGCACGCGGCTCAACGAGATAATGTGGTGGCGTGGCGGCTTGGCGTTTGTGTATATGGTCCACGCAAACTGGTTGTTTAATGTCACGACCGAACGAGAGGAGGTTCCGGGAGCAGTGCTCGTCCGCGCGCTTGAGCCGCTCGAGGGCATCAAGGTCATGCACGAGCGGAGGGGAGTTTCGAGTGAGCGTGAGTTAACATCTGGCCCAGGGAAGCTAACGCGTGCGATGGGGATAACAAAAAAGCACCACGAGCTTGATTTAACAAACTCCAAGAGCGAATTGGCAATAATCGAAGGCAGACCCGAACAATTTAAGATAGGGAGTTCGCATCGCATCGGGGTGAGTGCTGATTTAAAGCGGAAGCTGAGGTTTTTCGTTCGTGGTAACCCGTTCGTTTCGAGGTGAGGGGAGATTTCACGAGTTATGAATTGAAGCAGATGGATTTTACCTCTTGAGCAACAATTTTTTTTGTTAAGCCACAATAATTAAAATGGGGTTTTAATGAAAGCGCGGGCCCACATGCTGGTATCTGGAATGGTTCAGGGCGTTTCCTTCAGATATTACACTCAGGATCTGGCGCAGCGACTCGGTGTTCACGGTTGGGTTCGGAACACGCGCGATGGCCAAGTCGAAGCGATGTTCGAGGGCGAAAAGGAGGTGGTGGAACGGATGCTGGAGTTCTGCCGTCGCGGTCCCTCTGGAGCTAGTGTCACCAACTTTAAGGTCAAATGGGAAAATTATCGAGGCGAGTTCTCAGGCTTCGAGGTGCGATACTGGTGATAACATGAGTGTTCGTTCGCTAGCAAATATCATGGAGGAAATGCGCAAGCGATACAGGCAGTACCCCAAGCTTCAAAATAAATGGCGGGTTTTAGCGGGGGGAGATGATTACGGCTACAGAGACCTCTTCTTCTACGGCCCAGATGTGGGTATCTGGCAGATCAAGGGCGAGTTAAAAAGTCCTTACGAGATGGTCGGTGCTGGGGCACGGGTGGCCGCTCGAAAGGTGGACGATGAAATTCGCGCGCTCATGGAGGAGGGGTCGCCCATGCCTTTCGGGCTGATTTCCCCTCACCCCAAGTTCAGGGACCGGGCGATCGTCGCGGCGGGTATAGGCCGCTATCAGGAGTCGACCGAGCACCTAAGAGGTCTCCTCCCGGGGAGGCAGCGGAAGATGGATCTTGAACTCAAACGGAAACTCGACGAATTGCGCCGAAAGTTGGAGTTAGACGTGGCGTACCGCTAGCTGTCGACCTCCAATTTCACACCCTTGTAAAATCCTCGTTTGACAACCAATGCTGATAAGTAAAGCCGACTAGATTTTCATGGGGTTTAAAACGTCAGACAAAACCAACGTGTTTGATGCGCTGGCTAGACCGATCCGAAAGTTGCTGGCCGAGCGGGGTTTCACCGAGCCTACCCTCCCCCAAAGCAGATCAATTCCCAAAATCCTCGACGGCAAAAATGTTCTGCTGATCGCTCCAGCGGGCACGGGAAAGACGGAAGCGGCTTTCCTGCCGGTGCTCCACCAACTCCTGCTATCACAGACGCGAGAACGTGGGATAAAGGTCATCTACCTCACTCCCCTCCGGGCCCTCAACCGCGACATGCTCGAGCGGCTAGAGTGGTGGTGTCGCGCTCTCGACCTACGGATATCAGTCCGCCACGGGGACACGGCAGCGCGCGAGCGGCGAGCACAGGCCCTAATCCCACCCGATGTTTTGATCACCACCCCCGAGACCCTCCAGATATTCCTAATGGGCCGGAGGCTGAGCCAGCACCTGCGAAGCGTGCGGTGGGTGATCGTCGACGAGGTCCACGAGCTGGCGGACAACAAGCGCGGGGCCCAGCTTGCCCTCACACTCGAGCGGCTGCGCAAGCTCAAAGGGGGAGATTTCCAGCTCATCGGGCTCTCCGCTACAATTGGCTCCCCGCAGGAGGTCGCCCGATTTCTGGTGGGTGTGGATAGATCATGCGAGGTTGTGGATGTTAGCGTCGTTCGTGAGTTGAAACTAGATATCTCCTACCCCACAGCGACCAAGCGCGACGAACGGCTGGCATCAGAACTCTACACTTACTCCCCAGTTGCTGCCCGCTTACGCACAATGCGAAAGCTAATCGAGGAGCACGGCTCTACGCTCGTCTTCACCAACACACGCGCAACCGCTGAAATTTTGGCGAGCCGCTTCCGCCTCTGGGACATTCGTTTTCCTCTCAGCGTCCACCACGGGTCACTGTCGGGTTTCTCGAGGCTCCGGTCCGAGCGAGGGCTGAAACAGGGCGAGCTCAAGGGAATCGTCTGCACTTCGAGCATGGAGTTAGGGTTGGACATCGGGCGAATCGATCTAGTTATCCAGTACAATTCTCCTCGCCAGGTCACCCGCCTGCTCCAGCGCGTCGGGCGGAGCGGCCACAGGATAGGCGGGGTGGCTAAAGGGGTAATTATGGTCCAAGACCCGGAAGACGCGCTCGAATCCATCGTGATAGCCGCTCGTTCTCATCGGCAAGAGCTTGAGCCAGTTGTCGTTCCCGAGAAGCCCCTTGATGTGCTTCTCCATGCGCTGGTTTCGATCATGGTGGTGCAGCGGAGGGTAAGCGTCGATGCTGTTTACGAAATTTTCCGGCGTGCCTACCCCTTCAGGAACCTCAAGCGGGAGGACTTGCTCGAGGTGCTCCTGTTCGCGCAGAGTTTAGAAAAGCGGTTAGCGCTGGTCTCCGAGGGATGATTCCTGAAGTCCGGCAGTACCTCGTGATTAACGACGAGCGGAACCAGCCGGTCGGGATTTTGGATGAGTCATTCGTGGCAGAGTACGGCGAACCCGGGGTAAAGTTTGTGATAGGAGGCGAGATCTGGCGGGTGCTTCAGGTCTTCAAGGACAAGGTCTACGTGAAGCCCGACGACGACCCTCTCGGGGCGATTCCGACCTGGATAGGCGAGGAGATTCCGGTGCCCTATTCAGTCGCGCAGGAGGCCGGCAAGCTCCGGGCCCAACTCGAGGAACTCTCACGTGCAGGTAAAGAGTTTGATGAAATCGTCCGAGAACTTGCGGGGCGCTACGGCGTCTCGCGTGATACAATGGGACCCGCCCTCTCCGACGCCCACAAGCAGGCCAAAGCTGTTTTACCCGTGCCCACGGACCAGCGGGTAACTGTGGAAAAAGTTAATGAGCTCTGTATCGTTAACGCTTGCTTTGGAACACTCGTCAACCGGACGCTCGCCCGACTGCTCGCCTACAAGGCCTCGGCCGAGCTCGGAGAGACAACCGCAACTTCCATTGACCCCTACCGGATCCTGCTTCACTCGGAGACACTCGAGCCCGAAGGTGTGATCGAGATCTTGCGCGGCGAACTCAGCGCGGACCTCCAGAAGGACCTCCGCGTGATTATCAAGGAGAGCCGGTTCTTCCGATGGCGCCTTGCGCAGATAGCCCGGCGGATGGGCGTGCTCGAGCGCGAGGCAGAGCTCACAAGCGTGGTCCTCGATAAGCTAATGCGCGGCCTCAAGGGAACGCCGGCTTTTGAAGAAACATTCAAGGAGGTCGTGCGCAAGGATCTCGACCTGAAGCGTACGCTCGAGGTGCTCGAACGTATTCGAAGTGGCGAAATCGAACTGGTCTCGTTGGGAGAGCGAGAAGAGCCAACACCCGTGTCCAGCTTGGCGTTGTGGCGCAAGCGCTACCTAGCTCTCGAGCCGATGATGCCCGAGCGCCTCAGGCTGCTGGCGATCGCCTCTGCCAAAGCGAGGCTGCTCAGCGAGGCCCGCACCTTCGCGTGCACTCAATGCAAAGATTATGTCAAGGAACTCCAGCTCCACGAACTCGATGAAAAACCGAAGTGTCCGCGCTGTGGGTCGGCGATGCTGGGTATGGTCGAAAAGTCGACTGAGGAGGTCTGGCGGGCGATTGAGTTCTTGGAACGGGGGAGGAAAAGTCCGACTTGGCGGGAGCTGCATGAGAGCGCAAAGCTCATCGGTCAGTACGGAAAGCTAGCAGCGCTAGCGCTCGTTGGTCGGGGAGTCACGCTGGCAGCAGCAAGGGAGATTTTGGCCAAGGAACAGAAGTTCTCTAGCAAGTTCCTAGAACTCCTACTTCGAAAGGAGCGGGAAGCGCTGTTCCGACGGTTCAGGTGGGCATGAGTGAGGTGCAAGTAAAAATTTAGGGGATTATTTTCTTGTCCTTTTCTTCTTCGAAGCATTTCTCATTTTCTTCTTCCAAGCACTGCTGGTTTTGATCCACCAGTAAGCCCACATCGGAGCAAGTATCACGACCATAACGAGAATCGATGCTAAAACAATCGCTAAATTCTCGTAAGTGCTAAAGCCTTCAGCGTAAAATGCCAAAAACACTATGAGGAAAATCGGCCAGCCACAGCCCACCACAGTTGAAACCGCAACCCTTGGAGCCAATCCGGGCGGCTTCTCCCGAGCNCGGCCAATTTTCATCCACCAGTAAGCCCACATCGGACCNCGTATCGCGCCCGTAACGAGAATCGATGCGAGTATAATCGCTAAATTCTCGTAAATGCTGAAGCCTTTCGCGTAAAATGCCAAAANCACGTACGAGGAAAATCCCCCAGCNAACGCCCACCACCGACTAGAAACTGCACGCCCTTGCGACCTCTCCGGGCGGCCTCTTCCGGGCGCGGCCACGTTTTGATTCTCCAGTAAGCCCACATCGGACCGAGTATCGCGTACATAACGAGAAGCGATGCGAATACAATGGCTAAATTCTCGTAAATGCTGAAACCTTCCGCGTAAAATGCCAANAACAATATGAGGAAAATCAGCCAGCCAACGCCAGCTACGATAGAAACTGCAACCTTTGCGGCCCCTCCCGGCGGCATTTCACCTTCCCACTCTTCGCACTCTTCGTGTTTCCCTCTCATGGGTTNTCGCCCAACATAGAAAANTTATTTTGAAAANTATATAAAATTTTTAGCTCAATCTGGTTTTGCACATAANTTATCCCGCTCGCACATAAACTCGGGTAATTGCAAATAATNCAGTAGATAAAGATGAAAAAAGAATAGCACCTATTTGAAAGCTTCTGCGTAATCCCTGGCGAACTGCTCGAAAGGAGCGGGAAGCTTTGTTCCGACGATTCAGGTTGGCATGAGTNTTGTGCAAAGTAATGGAAGGGANNTATTTCCTTACCCTTCTCTTTCTCGTTCTCCTCTTCTGAACNGCAGCGCGGCCAGTTTTCATTCCCCAGTAAGCCCACATCGGACCGAGTATCGCGCCCACAACGAGAANTGACACGAACATNATTGCTANATTCTGCCAAATGTTAAATCCCCCNGCGTAAAATGCCAAGAACAATATGAGNAATATCAGCCAGCCGATGCCCACCNCAATTGTAACTGCGACCCTCGGAGCCAATCCGGGCGGCATTTCGCCTTCGCCTCCCCACTCTTCGTGTTTTTGCCTCATAATTTATCTCCTACCATAATTAAATCGTTTTGAAACGATAAAAATTTAGCTCAATCTTCCTGAGTTTCTTCTACTTTCGCGGTTTCGACTTTCGGCTCGGCCTCAGCTTCGCTAGGCTTCTCTTCTTTTCCCAACAACANCCCAAGCAGGGTTCGCTGGTCGATTTCCGCCCGAGCGCGCCACCCCACGTAGAGCAGCCCCTCGTCGTCCTCCGACAGATAGCCCCGTCGTATGAACCGATCCAGGGTCGACTCGATGCGCCAGCGCGGGAACTTCTCCTCAAGCATCCTTTCGACCTCCTTAAGGGGGGCTTTTCCCTGCTTCGAGAGGATGTGGGCGAGCGCAACGGTGAGCATGGCCATGTCGTCGATCCGCCACCCGAAGGTTCGGGCCTCCGTCACTCTCGGATGCCCTCGAAGCGTAGCGTAGTACCCGTCTGAATCCGAGCTGGCCTCGCCCTCACTTACTCGTTTCACTTGTAGCCCCAGCTTATCGAATTCGGCGTTGAGAAGCTTCAGAATCTGCTCGTAGTCCCTGCCCAAGGCGCGCTTGAGTTCCCATGCCTTGGCTCCCGGCTGCATGTGATGTTTGTAGAGCA
>LQHI01000009.1 GCA_001515185.1 Hadesarchaea archaeon DG-33
CGTGAAAGATGGCGGACAAAAAGCCAGGATAGGGATACTGAAAGGGCGCAGGAACTTCCGCTGCATGTACCAAGCGGATAAAAGAAGAGAAATTACGTGCGACAATAGCAAACTTCCTTGCAAGAGACCTATCGACTGGGAACATGGGGAGAAAAGAATTGACGCCCTGCGGGAGTGCCCCTACTGGGGATTCATTTTTTCGAGCGGTTTGGCAGAGTCGATAAAGAATGCGGAGAAGGTGCCCTATCAAGGAATAACGGGGAAGTGGACTTGGTGTAAGAGAGGTGAATGTCCCTACTGGAAGCAGTTTCAGGCCTACGTTTTTTCGGACGCCATTGTGATGAACTCCGCGAAGTGGGCCGCGGAGGTTAGCATAGGGAGGCTGCCGGAGGTACCTATCACGGTCATAGATGAGGCGGATGAGTGGTTGGACTCGCTCGCGGTAAGGGTTTCGCTAACTGTNAAGACNATTGGAGGGGTGAGAGAGAGGATNAGACGNAATATCATGCTAGACAACGATGATGAGGAAAAGGAGNTGCAAGANAGACTAGAAGAACTTCGAAGTCTGTGGTCNGAAACCCTTGNNGGAAAGGGAGACCCCCTGAAGTTGGTTGAGTTTTTGACCNNTCTGCTTGAGGANATNGACGAGACCTCTGGNANGTTGTACTGGANACTGAAGTCGGTTNTGGAACACANGGATTACGCGGAGTGGGANATTGGNGAAAAAGGAATTGTTTACTTNGTCCCAGACCCTAAAATNGTTCTCCAGAGAATTCTCGACAAGGTAGGNGGCAAGTGGCTNCTGATGAGCGCGACCACNCAGAGCGAGGATGTTCTGAACGATGTGTTCGGGATAGCGCCAACTTTTGTGGAGGGTGAAACCAAATTCCCAGGNGAGCTCGTCCAGAGGAAAGCTCGGCTCGGAAGAGGTCATNAATTATCGAAAATGGATGAATGACGGTTTCAAAGCANAGATACTGGAATACNCTACGNGAAATNATGCAGGAGGCGAAGCTCCCGGGTTTCATGCCCNTCCACGCCCACAAGTACCTTNCCCCGAGNTTGAGGAAAAAAGTGCTGGAAAGTGGNGATGTNTGTTATCACANNGATATCATGCTCAGCACCAAAATGGACAGGGGCGCCGACCTCAAGGGNATGAAAAGCGTNATCATTTTGAAATTTCCGTACCCCGATNGTGGAGACCCGTTATTGAAAGGNATGGAGCGTCGCCTCGGTGCNGAACCCTTNNGGCGGTACTACAGGGACATGGCCGANAGGGAATTCGTCCAGCAAATTGGAAGGACGTTNCGNTCGGATGANGATGTGGTCGAGTTCTGGAGCACAGATAACATGTGCCATGTACAGCTGAGGCGGTTGTGGAAAGGTTCNATAGTTGAATGGTGATAGAGCGATCTACCGGCGGACAACTTTCTGGAATACCCGCTCTTTAAGATAATCCATCGTAAAGTTCGTTCCCCAGAAAATGAAAAACGAGCAAACTGTCACTACTACATGGTCGTTTCCAAGCACGTTTGTTAACAATAGCATCAGCAGGGCGAATATTGTGCTCCACACCATCCAGTACCAGAACTTGTCGAATATCCAACGAGCTAGGCCGAATGGATTCATTTACATCATCTATTCATTTTTTATCTTGGAAAACAAAAACTTGATTGGCCGGGGTGGCAGAGCCAGGCTAATGCGGCAGCCTCGAGAGCTGTTGACCCTTTGGGTCGTCAGGGTTCAAATCCCTGCCCCGGCGCCATCAGGACTTTTAACGATATTGCCGTACAATATCTAGTGGGCCGCCGTGGCTCAGCTGGTAGAGCGATCGCCTCGTAAGCGATAGGTCGTGGGTTCAATCCCCACCGGCGGCTCCACGCAAGGGCCACACCCAGAACAGAAAGATTGGTATTTCGTTGAGGAATATAATTCTGGGGCCGTAAAAAAGAATCCAAGTTGGTTTTAAAGCACCAAAATAGTTTCCTAATCCCTAACGAGTGGAAATATTTATCTCTCGTTGGTTTTGAATGAAAAATTAATTTATAAACATCACGTTACAATAGCTGGTAAAAAGGCGATGATGAATTGAGTATTTTACAACCATTTGGAAAATTCATCGCTCGTCATTTGGTTGTCAAGTGTAAAAAATGCGGGAAAGAAAAGCTGCTTTCCGCTTTCGATTACTATGCAGGGGATGGTGGCAAACAATGCATTAGCTGCAGGCTAACTTCCCGTCTAATGAAGCCGTTGATTCATCGGTTCTTTAGTGAAATGTCCGTCTCTGAAAAAGTTACTAGGCAACTGGTGAGTGATCCCCGGATGGCCAAGAGCATGTTGAATGCTGTTAAGGGAGTGGCGAAATTTGGTATCAGAAAACCTCAGCCAGCCGGAGTGCCAGTAGTCATAGTTTGGAATTTTACAAATCAGTGCAATCTCAAGTGTTTGCACTGTCATCAAGACTCACATCCTATACTAAACAGATCAGAATTGACCACTTCTCAAGCTTTGAAAGTAGTGGACAATATGGCTGATGCTGGAATAAGCATTTTGACTTTCTCAGGTGGCGAACCCCTAATTAGACCAGACCTGTATAAAGTTGCGAAATATGCTACCGATATGGGTATTTTTTGCTCGATCTCGACTAATGGAACACTCGTTGCACGTGGGATTCCAGAAAAATTGTACCGAGCTGGAATAAAAAGCGTAGAAATTGGGTTGGATGGAGTTAGTGCAAAAACACACGATTTTCTCAGAAATACTCCCGGTAGCTTCAATGCAACTATTGAGGGAATAAAAAATTGCGCAAAATTTGGAAAATTTAATGATATCGCAATTGCAACCACCCTCAACAAAATGAACTTTAAAGAGATCCCACAAATCATAGACCTTTGCGAAAATCTCGGGGCGACAAAATTTTATTTAAATAGAATTATCGCGGCTGGTAGGGGAAAAAATGCGACCCATTTAGATGTTTCTCCCAAAGAAAAGATGGAAGTGCTAAATCACCTTTATGACCGATTTGTTCTGGCTGTGCATGGGAACGGGATTAGATGTTATACTCGGGGGATGACTTATTTTGCTCGCCTCTGCCATCAACGCTCAAACGGGAATTTTTTCCCAGTTAGCGAAGTTCTTTCTGGGTATGATACAATATTTAAAGAGGAATGGTGGAGCGAGATATCCAAAATTATAAAAACTTTTGCAGAAGGATTCGGAAGTTGTTCCGCCGGGCTCACATATGCGGGGCTAAGTGCTGAAGGAGATCTCTTGCCGTGCGTTCCAGCACCGATAAAATTGGGTAATTTATTGGAAGAGAAGCTGGAGGATATCTGGACCTATAATGAGACTCTGAATTATATTAGAGACAGGCGATCATTGAAAGGAGCATGTAGTAAATGTGCTTATAATGGGCTGTGTGGCGGGTGCAGGTATACAGCCTACGAGGGTGTAGGGGACTGGCTCGACACGGATATATCCTGACTTTTAAAGTGCGCTTGGTCATCTCGGGAATGCAGGCTCACACCTCACCCCGAGCTCGCTGCAGGCCGATTCAACATTCGAGCTTACCCGACGCCAGTTTTTCGGATCTCGGGAGAGGCTAGGGTATCGTTTTACCAGTCCCGGACGCTTTTTTTCAAGCACTGGCGTAAGCCTACCAAGTACCCATCGCCTCAGGTTGAGCCGATCGTAGATGAGCCTGCTGTTCGTCCGTTTGGCAACCTCAACTACTCGTCTGATGTTTTCTTCGCTATCGTTGATTTCCGAGATGATCGGTCCTAAAAAAATCCACGTTGCAACGCCGCGTGCCGAGAACTCTTCGAGCACTTGCGCACGTGCATCGGGTGGTGAAGCGTGAGGTTCAAGCGCGCCTGCTAGCTCAGTATTCATTGTCGTTATCGTTACCCCTACTTCAAAACCTCCGGGCTTGATCACATCCTCGTCGCGCAACACCAAGTTGGATTTTGTCTGGATGCATACATCGAAACCCTCCTGTGAAAGTAGTTCGATGCATTTGCGGGTGAGCTCGAGTTTGGCTTCTAGTGGTTGGTAAGGGTCGCATATCGTGCTAACCCCAACCGTGCCGGGTGTTTTTTTCCGTAGCTCTTTCGCCAGCACCTCGGCGATATTTTGCTTTGCCCGCACAAACTTTCCCCAATTCATCGCAATCCATTCGTCGCGAAGGGTCGAGGGCGAGTAACAATAGACGCAGCCGTGCTCGCAACCTAAGTACGGGTTCAACGAGTACTTTAGCCCCGGCAGCTTGCTGGGGGAAAGGGCGCTCTTGCATTTAATTGACGAATATTCAACGCTCATGCGGCAAACTCCGTGATTTTTTTCTGGAACAGCGCACGTTTCAACATTTCACTGCTTTCAATCCACTTGCGTAGCGGGATGGTAAGTTTCGTCTGTGCGTGATTAAGTGCTGCTTGAAGGGTGTCGAACTTCGGTGGTTCGCTTTGCATCGTTTGTCTGACGGACTCGCGCACATTCCAGACGCCCACGGGTAGGATGTAGCCGGGATGAATTTCTCGAAGCACCAGCGCCGAGGCCTGCCTTCGCTCCTGATTCAACTTCTCGGCAACCGCTAGCCTGCAAGCGTAGTAACACCCACCAACATCTGGATAAGTTGTCCGGCCCCGGTAGGGTTCGAAGTCCCCCATTATCGCGGGGGCAGCGGCACTTTTGTCGGGATTCCAAGTGGTGCCCGGGAACCAAGCCTCGATCCATTCGAAGCTCCAGCTTTCAGGCATCAGGATTGCGACGAATCGATTGTCAAGGTGTTCGAAGAAGTAGACGCGATACTCGTCGATTGTGTTGTGCTGCTTTATTTGGTTGATGAGCTCGAGCGATAGAATCGAGTCGACTGCTGTGATGCTCCAGCGGGTCGGGACAAGTTTCCTACGCTTTTGGAAGCCGAACATGCCCAAGCTGAAAGCCCGTTGGATGCGCGTGACCAAAACATCATCTTCGTAGAGCTCGACGACCGCATCGGCCGCCTTAAAGTCTCGGTCGTAGAATGCGCGTTCTATTCTGTGATCAACACTCACATCTGAAGTTTTGAATGATTTCAGAGGCGCGGAGGGACCGAAAGGTTGGGACTCCCCGCTCAGAGTTATCACCTTGTTAGGAACTCTCGTGAGCATGGCTTCAGCATCGACAGGCCGCTTCCCCATCGCCAGCTCCTGAAGCGTATCAAGCAACCTCCCGCCAGATTGGGCGTTGTACACGCTTGCCCGTACCTTCCCACGGATTAGGGCGAAGCGATAATCGATTATGTCTTGAATGCTTTTCCCA
>LQHI01000010.1 GCA_001515185.1 Hadesarchaea archaeon DG-33
GGACTTAGAACTTCACGCTTGTACATCGGAGGGTAGTTTGCCCACTTAAAACACCTATTACTGAACGCTAGGCTGTGTCTTCCTTGGGCTCAGAAGGTTTCTCTGATGGCTTTTCTATTTTTACCAAACCCGCTGCCTCAAGCGTGCGTTTGACATCCTCGTCAGGGGCCCCCTTCGCAATTTCAACTTTTTGCTCGAGGGACTCAAGGTGTGCGATGTTGCATCGGCGCCGTTTGACCCCAGGGCCACTCACCATCACGTAAACTTTGTCGAGCACATCCACTATGACGCACCGCTTGCCCGCTTCATGCCCAGCGAGTTTCACACAAACCCGACCTACTTCCATCACCATCTCACGACCTCTTTCGAATGAACTGCCCTACCGCGAGCTCCAAAATCCGTACCATCTCCTTGGCGGTGAAACGTTCAGTGTTCAGCACGATGTCAAACGGGGAATGATCATTGACATCTATACTGTAAAATTGTTTGAAACGCTTGGCCTCGCTCCGCTCCCGCTTGCGAGTTTCGTTAAGCACCTCTTTGTACTTCCGCCTCTCCCGACGAGCAATCCGCCGAACCCTTTCCTCGAGCGGGGCGGTGAGCAAGACTTTCAGGTTCGCCTGTTTAGCCATCCATCCAGCGAGGCGGGCATCGATAAGCACATTTCTGCCCTTCGCAGCCGCTGCAGTTAGTCGGTCGATTTGGTGATCTATGCTGGGGCGGCGTTCGACATAACGGGAAAATTCGTCGAGCGTCATCCCCCGTTCTTTGGCGAGCTGTCTGAAAACGGTCCCCGCGCAGACATAGCGGAGTTTGAATTTTCTTGCCAGCGCCCGTGCGGCAGTCGTCTTTCCCGCCCCGTGCAAACCGCTTATAGCAACGACTACCATTCGCTCACGCTCGAGCAGTTTCTTTGATCGCCTGACGCGAGCAGGCAGGGCAAAGATAACCACCATAGGGCCGATTCGGCATGCGGGAGCTGCGAGGGAGAGACCGCANCTCGCTCAACCTAACTCGGGGAACGCCTCCCAGCGGGCGCCCACAGGAAGCACATCTCGCCACCCCCGGCCGTCCTTCTTTGTAGTGCGTGACGGCTCGCCCTCCGGGAGTGCGGACGACATGCTGTTTGTATCTTGCAGAGCGGTACCTTCGCGCGGGCATATTAATCACGGATAAGCAATTTCCGCCACATCTGGGAAAATCCGAAGTAGGTGAGGAGGTACCAACTCAGAAAGCCGCAAGAAACCCAGGTGCCGAAGAAGGGTAGGTCCAAACGGAATGGTAGCCATGCCACGACCCATCCCGCGTATATGCCAGATAGGATGAACCAGAAGATGAAATAGGGCACGATGTAGAAGAGCGTGGGCTTGAAATTTTCCTTCATCATCGTCCCCTGAAGCGACATTATCCGCTTTTGATCCTGCTGAAGCTTGTGCACGCTCTTCATGTCCCGCTTGCGCTGAGCCTCGCGGAGCTCCTTTTGGAATGCAGACACCTCTGCCTTGATTTCTCTCATGCGCTCCCAGTTCACGACACGTCGGGTTATCAAGGTGATAAGGAGGGAAACAAATATCCCGATTCCGAGGACGACGAATAGCGCGTATTCGTAGATGGAAGATAGCCCAATCCCGAGCTCGCTCGCCATTAGTGAGATGTCCGAGCGTAGGGCCCGAATATTTTCCTCCGTTGCCGATTGCTGCAAAGAGTTGAAAGCTTGGGTTATTCGATTGTCTATCTCTATGAGCTCCGTGCTATTGTTAATCTCGTTTTCATATGGGCCCACAAGACTATTGTAGAGTGTTCGTGCTTGGCTCAAACTTCCCGATGCACTGCCTCCTTGCCTGAGGGATATGATGGAGCTGTCTACGGTCTGTAACAGTCCCTTGTACGTCTCATGCTCATCTTCCGCCTCCTCTGCACCAACTGTCATGGCAAAGCTCGCAAGCAGGAAGACGACGATTAGCGGGCAAACGAGTAAGCGGCGCATGGGTTCACCTAAGTACCTCGACCATTTCCTTTACAGCTTTACTGAGTTTTCCATCCCTATTATGGATTATCCTCACCGTCGCACCCGTGAGCGTCGCATAGGCCGTCGCCGTAGCGCGGTTTAATAGTTGGTGCTCCACGACTTCATCCAAGAGTTCTTTGTCTCGTCGACGCGTGGTGTCCTTGGTGCGCCGCCGCGCGACCTCTTCAGGGGTCGCCTCAATTATCACGATTGATTCAGGATTGAGCTCCTCGATCACCCATCGAGGGAGGCCTGGATAATAGCCCTCAGGTTTTTTGATTAAGCAGTGGGTGTCGACAAGCACAAATTTTCGCTGGGCTGCGCGCGCGATCCGCTTTCCGGCCTCACGCTGGATTTCACGATATGAGCCTGTCGGGACCTTCCGCATCTCGTCGCGGTCGGCCACTCCTTCGCGCTCACGCATGAGTTCTAGCATCACGTCACCGTAGTTCATAAACTCGTACTCAACATCCTGAGCTTTGAGCTGCTTTAGCGCCTCTTGGACAACGGTGCTCTTCCCAGCACCTGGCACGCCCGTAACCACGACTACCCTACTCACCAAATAACCTCCTCATCGCCGGAAACATCTCTGTCATACGTTCCTTCGCTATCTCTTGGTAAAGACTATACATAATGCCAACGGTCAGCAAGATACCCGTGCCGCTGCCCAAGGCGCCCATAAAGTCTGCAACTGCGGAGATCGCTCCGACAAATGCCCCTCCGAGCAGTGCAGCCGTCATGATGTAGCGGCCCAATACCCACTCCATCACTCTTATATCACGGCGAAATCCGGGGATTAACATTCCAGATCGATCGAGCTGCCGCGCCACATCGCGAGGCCCCATCCCCGTCATATTTGCCCAGAGCCAAGCGAAGCCCATACATAGCAAGACTAAGACCGATATGTAAATCCCGGCCCGGAGAGGATCGGCCATCACATCAAAGATGCCGTTCGGGGCACTGAGGTAATAGGAAGCTCCTTGAAGTGGCGAGAAAACCATCCCCAACATCCTGATGTTCGCAAACACCACCATCGCGAGAATTACAGGGATGACCGAGGTGTAAAGGAACTTTATCGGGTAACGCCCCCGAATGCCCCCGAAGCGACCGTATGCGAGGGGAATCTCGATGCGCATGCTTTCGGCGTACACGACGATGAAGAAGACGATAATGGTGGCGAAAACACCCATCATGTTTGGCATCCCCGGCCTGAAAAATGCATCAGAAATGTTGCCCCCGCCGAGCATGGTCCCGAAGAAATTGGGGATCGCTCCAGTAAATTGGCCACCAACTTGCAGTGGATTGAAAGCCTGCCAAAAAATCGTCCCTGCCACGCCTGCCATGATGAAGATGCTGATTCCACTCCCAAACCCATATTTCGAAACCACTTCGTCGAGATAGACCACGATGAGTACCCCTATCGTGAGCTGAACGATTAGGAAAATACCCGCGCCTGAGCCAAAGGCGACCCCGTACCACCCCGACATCACGAGCATCGATGCCTGGAAGATGCCCATGAGTATGGCCCCTATTTTCTGGACGCCAGTGAAGAGGGCGCGATCATCTGTCTTGCTCAGGTCAAGCCCGATTATCTTGCTCCCAACCAGTAGCTGCATGATGATGCCCGCGGTGACGATCGGCCCGATACCAAGCTCCATCAAGCTCCCCGCATGGCTGGCGAGTATGAATCGTAGCTGCCCAAAGAATGCCGTTTGCCCTGCTCCGGCAGCCATTCCATAAAGCGAAACTTGGGTTAAAACGAAGAAGCCGATGAGGGCTATCCCCGTCCACATGAACTTTTCCTTAAAGGAAACGTGCCGCTTCGGAACCGAGACCTCAGGAAGTCTTCGTACGAGACCCTCGAGGGCGTAAAGTTTGGACCGCGGCTGCTCAGCTTGTTCCATCGCCTTCACCCGCTATTGCCTTGCCGCCCGCTTCCTCGAGTTTTCGCTTCGCCGACCCAACAAATTCCTTCGCGACGACCTCGATAGGGCGGGTGACGTGCCCTCCACCGAGCACCCGCTCAAAACCAAGTTTCCCGATGTCGACCACGATCCGCTCCTCCTCGCGTTTGGCGATACCCTGCTGCAGAAGTTCGTCGAGGCGCTCGTCGAGTTCACCTACATTGATCGCGTTGACTTTCCTCCTCAATTTGGAAAAGCGTGTGAACCCGTGCTTGCCGAAATGTTTGGGCATGTATCTGAGCACGTATGACCATTTCTGCTTGTGACCGCCGCTTAGCCCCTTTCCGCCCTTTTCCCCGCTCCCGCGTCCCCGCTTCGAGCATCCCCTTCCGTAAGTTCTTCTGCCTCTTTGCTTCCGAACCTTTCGTCGCCTTCGCACAACCATTCAAAACACCTAAATCATTTTGAGGATGAGTTCGTTAATTCGCTCGCCACGGTAGCCCAAATCGCCAAAATCCTTGAAGGGTCGCTTCGTGGCTTTGTATCCCTTTCGCGGTGGGTGAAGTCTGAAAACTTTCTTCAATCTGGGAAGTGCTCTGAGCTCAACCTCGCCAGCATGCACCGCGGCGGCGAACTCGCTCAACGATTGAAACGAAGTTTGAGATTTGACGAATTCATCGGTCAAGCGCTTGTCGCCAGCTAACCTACCGCGTTTTCGGATGAGTTGCTCTAACACCCCCTGCTCGACCTCCCCCCATGTAAGAACATCCTTTGCTTTCTGCAGCATCCCGAGGTAGGAAGGGATATCATCGATTATGATGCAATGATTGACACGCGTTAGGCCTAACATTTGCATTGTTTCCAGCACATCACGCCGCAAGTTCACGCTACCGCGTACCCTAACTACCGCTAGCTTGGTCACCTAGTTCACCAACCTTTCCGATGAAAACGTGGCCCTTATGAGATTCCCGCAGGGCTACCCTTGTGGTCTGCTTTAGGGCATCGAAGGTAGCACGAGCGAAGTTGAGTGTCGTGCGCGTTTGTCCGCGAGAGTGAATCCAAGTATCTTTGATTCCAGCCATTCGAAGGATTACCTTAGAGACCTCAGCCGCTGCTAACCCCAGTCCGCGAGGGGCGGGTTTTATCGTCACGTGGACGCTACCGCTTCTCCCTGTAACCTCAAATGGAACTGAATGAGGCCGCCCGCAGGCACATTCCCAACTCCCACAGCCCCGCGCGACCTCCACGACGTTTAGCTTCGCCGTTGTTATGGCCTTTCGTATGGAGGGGCCAATCTCGCGCGCGCTCGCGTGCCCAACTCCGACAATCCCCCCTCGATTTCCGACCGCCGTGACCACACGATATTTAATTCGGCGCCCCGACTTGTGCATCCGCTGGACCAAGCTAACCCCCAAGATGTCCTCCTCGAGGTTTGGCACGAGTGCATCGACAACCTCAGGCTCTTTGATCGGTCTCCCCTGCCGCAGGATCTGGGATATTTCGGTTATCTGCCCTTCCTTTACCGCTCGCCCCATGCTCGTCCGAGGCTGCCAGAGGTCGATGTTGAATCTCTCTCTTATTGGTTTTTTCCGTGCTCTAGATTTTCTTCGCATTCTACTCACCAAACTGCGTAACTATTGCCCGCTTGATTTCATTAAAGTGCTCCGGTAGCTGCTCTGGTGACAACCCACGTTGAAGGTAGGCGGAAAATTGCGCGTGATATGCTTTTTCATTCTTCTCCTTCAGCCTCGCGGCGTACTGGGCGATGTGTTCCCCGCGTATCCGCTCATCGCTGGGTAAAACCACTTCACCATGGGGAATCTGTAGACCTGCGTCGAGCGCCCCCTTGAGCACGGTGAAAACTTTAACTTGTGAAGTTGGGTTGTGCATCCCGATATCCAAAGCACACTCCTTTGTCCCAGCTTTCAACGCGCGGTAGCCGCAGAGAAGCCCCACTAGGTAGGCCGCGGGAGTATTTGCAGTGTATCCCTTCCACCCGAGCTTCTCAAGCTCTTTCGAGTGCGCTGAGGCAAGGGTGAGGTCCCCGCTAGGGGTGGCGCGCACGAATTGGGCGATGACATGCTTTAGCGAAATTCTCGTTACCAGTCGCGGTTTTCCGGAACGTAGGAACTTGAGCCTACGCCTATAGTCAGTCTTTCCCTTTCGCTTGCGCCTGAACTCAACCTTCCAGCGTGGTCCGATCTTCGACATCTTCATCCCTTCAAAAGTCCTCGTTCCTTAAGGTGGGTTTCTAGATGAGCTTTGCTCTTGAAGGCCCCACCTTTTACCATCCGGTAGAGCCTGCGATACTCGTGCCGATCGATTGTTCCCTCTCGCTTAAGTTCACGCAGCCTCACGCGCAGTGGCCGCACGGTTCTGATCCAACTCGCCTTTTTCGGTTGCCTAGCCCTCCGCGTGCCCTTCCTGCTCCCAACGCCTCGCCGCCTGCCTCGCTTGCGCTTGGCGGCCCGCCGCCTGAACCTTCCACGGCTTATCCCCAGCTCCGGTCTCGCCTTGATCGCGCCCTGTCGGATCAAGCGATTGATGTCCTCACGCGAGATCGCCGCTGAGACATCGGAGATACGGGCGGAGTCAATCCAAACTCGGTTAACACCCACGCCGAGGACATCAGCCGCCAGCCTACGCTGCGTGTTCAACTTCACGTTTTTCGCCTCCTCTAGGATTTAGCACCCGGATACCAAGCTCCTTGGCTTTAGCCAAGATCTGTTCCCGTTTTCGCCCACCGACGCTTGAGCCTATCCGAACCGCTTGCTTGCTCGTGTCAAGTCCATCGAGATCGCGGGGAGCATGCACCAGAACTTCGACAAATCCAGAAGGATGAACCCCCCGTATGTTTTTCGGCGATCGATAGCCAATTGAGACAATCGTCGGTTTTCCACTTACGCCAAGCCGCATCTTGCTGTCGCTGCCTCGGGGCTTGCGCCACTTTTCACCGAGCTTTGCAAACCTAAACCACTCCTGACGCCTGAATTTAGGAGTTCGTTTTTTTCTCGTCATTCTCATGCCCTACCTACAATATAACACCCGTCTTGAAAGACGCGTGGGTCGCGGTGCCTGATGAAAGTTGCCTGTTCGATGTTAAATGCCGTCTGTCCGACTTCGTCCCTATCGATGCCTTGGACAATTATTTCTTCCCCCTTTACTTCCACGTTCACGCCACCGACGATCTTGGCCATGCGGGGAGCCCGCTCACCAAGAAAGTTTTGAATCAGGGCACGCTTTCCCTCTATCTTTATCGTGATCGGAAAATGCGAGTAAACCACGCGGAGCTTGTAGGTGAAACCAGTAGTAACGCCCTTAAACATATTAACCAGACGAGCCCGAACCATACCAAGTGCAGCCCGATGCTTTCGACGCGTAGATGATATTTCAATCAAAATCTTTTTCCCCTCCATTCTCATCTCGATTCCGGGGACATCGAAATTGCGTGCTAGCTTACCCTTCGGTCCACTAACCTCGATCGCCTTGCCCGAGAGCTTAAGCTCCACACCTTCGGGCACCTCTATCTCTTCCCTGATTTTTGCCGCTGCCATTTGGACACCATCACACGACTCAGCATTCTTTTAGTCTTTCATAACATTTTAGGGCACTTGATATAAGGGTTAGACGTGACGTTTTTGGTAGAAAATGAAGAAATTCATTGAAGGATTTATCCACAGGTCGGGCATATGGTTAGTAAACGTACGCTAAAAGTCGTCCGCCCAAACCCTGCTCTTCAGCCTGTTGGTGGGATATGACTCCTCGCGGGGTGGAGACCAATAGCAAGCCGAACCCAGCCGCGGGCAGGTAGCGTTTCTCCCACTGCTCGTAACCGTCGCGCTTCACGGCGTATCGGGGTTTTATCACCCCACATCCGTTTATCTTACCCTGCAGCACAACCCTGAACTTCCCACCGCGGCCATCGTCAATGAACTCGAACTCACCTATGAATCCCTCCTCCTGCATGATGCGCAACACCTCGCTAATCAGCTTCGATGCGGGGGCGACTATCGCCTCGCGCTTTCGAGCACGCTCGTAGTTCTCGATTTTTGATAGCGCATTGGCTAGAGGGTCTAACAGCATCTGCTCACCCATATTTTTTGAACCCCATCTTCGGCGCCAGTTCGCGGAAGCAGCGCCGGCACAACTTTAGCCCGTATTGCTGGTATACATGCCCATACCTGCCACATCGGATGCACTTATGGGTCCCCCGTCCAAACTTCCGCCTTGCCATCAGACCACCTGAACTCCAAATTTCTCGGTGATGAAATTTATTGCTTCCTCTTTAACGATACAGTGCCTTTTTGGTATCACCTTTGGTTGACGCCTCCTGCGCTTGATCCGATATCCGGGTCTCTGAAGCGTTACACATACATCTATCCCGAAGATGCCTATTTCTGGATCATAAGAAACGCCGGAGATATCGATGTGCTCCTTGACCCCGAAAGCGAAGTTTCCTTTACCATCAAAACACTTCTCGCTGAGGCGGCGCTCGACTGCATCGAACAATCGCTTTAGAATTTTTGTGGCTTCCTCGCCGCGCAACGTGACCTTGCAACCTATGGGCTCGCCTTGCTTTACTCCCCATTCCCTTATCGTCTGCTTCGCCTGCGCTCGCGCTGGTTTTCGTCCCGTGATGCTTCCTAGCACCCGCTCGGCCTTCGCGAGCTTGTCGCCGCCCTCGCCGACCCCTATATTCAGGGTAACTTTCTCGATTCGAATCTCGCGCATCAGGTTCATGCAGATGCCTCCTGCAGCGAAATGGCGGGCTTCTCCTTTCCAACAACGAATACGTAATGTTCGGGAGCTTGGAAAGTTTCGCCGGCGGCCTCGAACGTCACGATGTTTGGCCGTTTACCCTCGACCAATTTGACATCGGTTATGGTGCCGACCTTGCTCACGTTTTTCCCACCGGTGACCAATACCGTGACCCCCTTCTCAAACGGAAATCGCTCGAGCACCTTGAGTTCGGGTAGGGCGAGCTTTACCCCATCTCCTGGCCTGAACTCATCAAAATCGCCGACGAGCGCTTTACCGTCGTGGAAAGAAAGCTGGACCCGCCTGCCCCGTACGATGTCTTTGCGCATGACCTTGCAAAGCTTCAAAGACGTTTCAGCTTTATCTATCTCATGGAGAACTAGACGCCCGCGGTGGTCTAGAAGCACTCGATAGTTTTGGTTCAAGGTAAGCAGTTGCACCACGTCCATCAGGCCAACGGAGAACTTGGGACTTCGCCTCACCCTGCCGTCCACGAGCACTTGCCCTCCTGCAAGAATTCTATCTGCTTCCCGAGCGGTTCGGGCAAGCGAGAGGTAATCCCTCAAAAGCAGCCGAAGCGGCAGGGAACTCTTGCGAGGATGGGGGCCGGGTGAGGGCTTCACCATCCAAGGGAAAGACTTACGCGGAAGCTTCAGTGCCCGCGGCGCCGCGTAGCGTTTCATGTGTCTACTTTGTCCTTTTTTCGCCACCTTTTGACCTCCTCTCGAGCACCTTATCGCGCTCCTTGTCCGAGGATAGCTTTATCAATACAACGTTTGACGGCGCGAGCGGCCTATTGACTTGAGTTCCATCGGCCTTCGTAGTCGTCGCTCCTTGAATTTGAATGCGGCGCCGCTTCGTATCTACCTCGAGCACATCGCCCTCATGTTTCTTAAAGTCGCCCTGCATGATCCGCACTTTGTCCCCCTTCCGCACGGGTAGGGAACGCGTTTTGTATTTCCCCCGGAGCTCGCGGCTGAGGGGTGCGGAAAGGAATCGGTGCCTTCGGTGCAAGGGCGCGGCGTAAAGCGCTAAGTGTTGTTTTCTAGGGTGTTTGCTCACCATTGTTCATACCACCGTTGATGCTATCCCGGCTACGCGAGGCCATCGCTCGGCTGCCTCGCGGGCCATAGGTCCTTTGATCTCCGAACCCCTAGGAGCTCCCTCGGGGGTTATCAGGACTGCTGCGTTGCCCTCAAATCTTATCCGCATCCCATCTGTGCGGCGATACTCCTTGCGCTGGCGGATGATGATTGCGCGGACGAGTTGTTTCCGAAACTCGGGGGTGCCCCGCTTGACCGAGGCGACGATGTGGTCTCCTACCCCTGCCTTGCCCATGCGCCTGCGTCGACCGTGGTAACCGACAACGCTCACGATTTGCAACTCTTTGGCCCCCGTGTTGTCGGCGCAGCTGAGACGCGCCCCAATCGGCAACGCTCTTATGGGGGCCACCGTAACCACACCAATCGAAGTGCCAACACCTTTCTTTCCCATACTACTCCCCCAGCTTCTGCACGACGACGAATGCTTTGGTCTTGCTCAGCCGTCGACACTCCATAATTTTCACCTTATCACCAACGTGAGCGGCAATGCAGGGTGGGTTGTGAGCATAGAGCTTGGAGGTGCGACGTTCATATCGCTCGTATTTTGGGATTACCTGCATGCGCTCCATCTCGATTGCAACAGTACGTGACATCTTATCGCTCACCACGACGCCTTCGAAAGTTCTGCCTCGCACCGAAAGCGTGCCGTGAAAGGGGCACTTCGGATCGGAACATCGTTCCTTTGGGGGTTTTATTCCCATGCCTACCATAGCTTTACCTCCTCCTCTTCACTCGCTCCTCAGGCTGCCCGACGAGCTTTACTCCGTCGACTTCGACTTTCTCGCCGCTAGGGCGGGTGAACATGAATTTAGAGCTCGCCTTGGGCACAATCTTGGCCCTGCCAGCCTGCTCGATCGTCAGTATGTCACGCGTCTCGTCGACGATGGTGCCATAAGTACCGAGCAGCGTAGGATCCGAACTATTCGTGACCCTAGCGTTGAGCCCAATGAGCTCATGCCGCAGCACGTTTCGCTTAGTTATCGACATACGCTTCACCTATCTCGTGTCGATCATCTCAGCGGAGAAACCCATCTCCACTAGTACCCCTTTCGCTCGGGCTTTGTGATTGCCCTGAAGCTCGATGTGACCCTCTTTCGAAGTTCCGCCGCACGCGAGCTTCGACTTCAAGCTCTTTGTCAGTTCCTTGATATCAAGTTGTTTCTCATCTATGCCTTCAATGATAGTCATAATTTTGCCGTATTTTCGCTTGATTGAATATACATTGATCCGCTGCTGTTTGCGGGCGATTTCCTGACAGACGCAGAGCTCTTTGGGCAAACCACAGACCTTGCAGACCTCTGGCAGCTCTCATGCACCTCCTTTTTGTTTTTCTTTCATGATTGTGAGTATTCGAGCTATCGTGCGTCGGAGCTCACGGATTCGCGCCGGATTCTCGAGCGAGCCTCCTGCGGCTGCTGTGGCGTGCGTTCGGGCGAGTTCGGCCCGGAGCTCTCTAATCTTTGCCCTCATCTCATCAACGCTCAAATCTCGAATCTCACTGGGTCTGAGTATCGCCACTTTCCTCGCCCTCCTCGGTTTTAACTTCTTTTGCTTCTCCCTCGACGGCCTTAGCCTTTTCCTGTCCCTCGCCCGCCTCCACCGCTGGAACAGCTTCCTCCGGCTTGGGGGTTTCCTCAACTGCAATTTTGATATCGTCGGGTAGTGGTACATCAGGAGGCATTATTAGCACCTTTACCCCTGCTATCCCTGGCTTCAGCTTCGCGGCCGCGTAACCGTGGCTAACCAATTTTTCCGCTGGTTCCCCCGCCTTGCTAAGGTAACCCTGATAGAAGCGTTGAGTACGGGTGCGTTCTCCAGCTATCCTACCTGAGATTGTGACTTCGGCGCCTCTGGCACCAGCGTTCATTACCCTCCGCAGCGTAGTGTGCCCGACTCGCCTCGCGCTTATCCCACGCTCGAGGGCGAACGCGATTCGCTTCGCCATAATAGGAGCGCAGAGTTCAGACTTCGTGAGCTCGACGACTTCGACCTGAGGGTTCTCCAGTCCAAATTTTTGGGCAAGCTCATCAGTGAGATGCTTTATGCTTTTTCCCTTACGCCCGATCACCATTCCAGGCCGCTCGACATAGAGTGCGACCCGCGTGCCGGTTGGGATTCGCCTGATGTCTGCCCCACCGTACCCCGCCCGCTCGAGCTCTCGCGCTAAGAACTCATCGAGCTCCACACGTTTTAAGCCGAGCTTAATGAAGGTGCGCTCCACGGGCACTATGTTGCCTCCTTGAGGATTATCTCCACATTAGTCAGCGGCTTGTTGAATGGGGTGGCTCGAGCGAAAGCGCGGGGCAAGAATCCGGGGATTGTGATCCCCTTATGGGCGCTTGCGTGCACAATTTTGAGTTTCTCCGCGTCGAGCCCTTTGTACGTTGCGTTGGCCTCAGCATTCTCCAAAATCTTTAGAATCGCGCGTGCTGTTTTAACCGGAAATTGTCCGCTTCCTCCTGCCCCTCGCCTATGCGCGACCTTCTTTCGATGGCGTTTGAATGGAACGGGTTTTTTCTTATCAACAACCGCTTGCAAATACTCCTTGGCCGTAGCTAGTCTCATACCTTTGATTGCCCTGCAGACTTCCATCGCGTGCTTGGGTGAGACCCGCATTTCTCTGCCGAAAGCTTTCGCACATGGTTCATCCACTTTTTTAGAATAACCGAATTTAGGCATCACATCACTTCAACGGAACGTACAACGAGCTGCGGGTTGCCCCAATACCAGGCGTTCCATGGGTAACCTTCCGGCGCGTCTGGGAGAACTCGCCGAGGCGGTGCCCGACCATCTCCGGCTTCACCTCGACCATGAAAAACTCCTTTCCATTGTGGATGGCGAACTTCAGGCCGACCATCTCGGGCAGAATCACCATCTCTCGGCAATGGGTTCGGATGGGGGCCTCTATTTTTCCAGCCTCTCGCGCCCTTCTAATGCGTTCAATCAACTTCTTCTCTCGAGGCGTGAGACCGCGGACGAGCGAGCGCCGCTGGCGTGCTGGCAGGAGCTTTGCAAAATCGTCGAGCGTAAGCTTCTGGAGCTCCTCAATCGAATAACCCCTAAACGTAAATTTCTTCGGCATGCGCTTACCTCTTACCCGTTCTCTTTGCCGCTATTAATCCCACCTTTTGCCCAGGCGGCGCACCCCGGCCAACGGTTTTCGGCCTGCCTGCGTGCTTGCCCCTGCCCCCCCCAAAGGGGTGATCGACTACATTCATCGCGACACCCCGCACATGAGGGTATGGCTTCCCTCGCGCGAGCATGGCGTGATAGCGCTTTCCGGCCTTGACGAACGGTTTCTCTAGACGCCCACCGCCAGCGACGACCCCCACGGTGGCTCGGCAATGTGGGTTGAAATCTCTAATCTCCCCCGAAGGGAGCTGGACTGTCGCACGGCCGATGTCGTGGGCAATCAGGATACCATGGGTGCCGGAGGCGCGAACAAAGCGGCCCCCATCCCCCGGTCTTGATTCGATGTTGTGAAGTGGGGTGCCCTCCGGAATCTCAGCAAGTGAGAGTGTGTTGCCCAGCTTGATAGGGACTGAAATACCACACATTATTTTATCTCCCACTTTTAACCCCTCAGGCGCGAGCACCAAACGCTCTTCCTTATCACCATACCTTATCCTAGCCACCGGGGCACTTCTGCCAGAATCATGCAGGATGTCGACCACGACTGCTTCAGCCTCTTTTTCGGCTGGAGGGAGCTTAACCTCACCAAGCTTTCGCCAGGACTTTGCACGGTAGGTAGGCGACCCTTTGCCGAGCCTTTGAGCTCTTATCCGCTTTCCCATCAGATCATCCCCAGTTTCGAGGCTATCTCGTCCGCCATGAATTCAGGCGCGAGCCTCACATAAGCGCGTTTTCGCCCATCCGGGGTTACCTCTATTTTCACGCTATCGACTTTCACTTCAAAAAGCAGCTCAATCGCGCGCTTCACATCCGATCGGGTTGCATCGTTCGCCACGATAAACATGAGCTTGTTTTCGGATTCGATTAGCTTCACGGCCTTCTCTGTAGCCTGCGGGTAGAGCACGACTTTGTGCGGGTCCTTCATGCGAACAATCCTCCGGCGAGCTTTTGGATGGCTCCTTTTGTCCATACTGTAAGCCGTCCTGCAACTCCTCCAGGTGCGAGCTGTTCTGCGTTAAGAGTTCTAACTTTCACGACCTCGACGCCAGGCAAGTTCCTCGCACCAAGTTTGATGCCCTTGTCTTCTCCCACCACGATAAGTGGACCGACAGCCTGCCGATATCGCCTGCCGCGCATCTTGCCGCGCCCCGCCCGAACTCGCTTACTTCTAGCGACGCGCTCCACATCCTGCCACAATCCGAGCTTTTGGAAGATTTCCTTTGTCTGGCTAGCCCTCCCAATCCCCTCAAGCTCGTCAGTTATCACGAGCGGGAGCTCAGCAACTTTTTCAACGATGTGCCCTCTTGAGCTGATCAACTTTTTCTCCTTGGTAGCGGCGACCGTCGAGCGAACGGCAAGCCGGCGCTCTTTTCGGTTGATACGCTCTCGAAGAACCTTTTCGACTTTTGGTGGGTGGGCCCGTCTCCCTCCGACTGTGAAGGGGGCAAAAGCCCCATGTCCAGCAGCTGGGTAACGACTTCCCTTCACGCGACGAACTCGAGCAACGCCATGTCCCTTCCCCCATGTTTCGGCGGAAGTGCGCTTGCCCGCCATCCAGTCAGCGCCCCAAGGCTGAAGCCGGGCAGTCTGGGCAGCCATCACCGCGCGCTTGATGATGTCAGGTCTGAATTGTTCATCGAAGATCGCTGGGAGTTCGATCTCCTCGACGGGTTTACCCTCAAGAGAATATACGTGGACTTTCATCTTCATGCACCCTGCTGGGAAGCCGTGCTTATGTAAGTGATAGAGGGCGGCGAGGTCGGAGTTCTAGCGGGCAGGCGCATGGGTTGTCGGAGGTGCACAAGCCTTTTCGTGGGGCCTGGTACCGAACCCGCGAGCACGATGAAATCTCCCTTGATTGGACCATACCTGAGGAAACCACCGCTTGGCGTCACCTCCTTTCCATCACCCCCGAGCTTCAAAATGCGCTTGTTGAAATCCGTGCGCTGGTGGTAGCCCATCTGTCCTGCGGCGGGAACGGTCCACATTATCCGCGCCGGCGACCAAGGGCCAAGCGTTCCAACTTGGCGGTGCCCCTCCTTGGTCTTACGAGGCAAAATTTTGATTCCCCAGCGCTTGACGGGCCCCTGAAATCCTTTCCCCTTGGTGATCGCGAGCACATCAACGTATTCGCCATCCTTAAAGACATCGGCAACGCGGACCTGCTTCCCCAGCAATCCTTTGCAGTAATTCCATCTTTCCTCTATCTTGCTGCCCCCGACGCGGATTTCGATCAAGTCTGGCTTTTTCTTGTGCACGTTGCTGGCGCGGGGCTGGGTACACGCGAGTACACGAACGTCGACAATTTTTTCCTCTTTTATGAGTGCTTCTGCGCGCTCGAACGCTTTTTGCTGGTCGTACTTTTTGGGCAAGTTCACCGTTTTAGCAAGATCCTTCGGCAGCTCGCTCGCCCAGATATCCGTTGCAGCGTTGAGTCCCCGAGTGGTCGAGCTGTACAGACGAGCAGAACAGATGATAAGAGGGGGAGTCTCGACGACCGTAGCAGGAATGTTTATCTCTTGGCCCGAGGTCAGGCTCTTCTTGCGGTCGTCTATCATAAAGATTTGGGTCATCCCTGCCTTGTAGCCGACAAACTCTTGGAGGCGTAGGGTAGCTTCCGCTGGCCAAGCCCGCACATGGGCGATCGGGCGTGGGGCTCGCACTCGCGGCATGTAGGCGAGTGAGCCCCGCCTCGGACGATGTTTTCGCCTTCCCATCTTATCCCTCAATGAGCGCGTTCAGCAGCGCGAGCGTTGCCACAAGCGCTTCCTCCGTTCGAACGGTGGCGGCCCCTTGGCTCGGGATCGTGTTGATTACGACGTCGAAGAGTTTGCCCGCATCGACGCCTTGGCGCTCGCAGATTTCGAAGAGGCCCGCGTAGGAGCCCCCGAAAGCCACCGCCACGCTGCGAGGATTGCTACTCCTTATCGCTTGCACGGCTTCATATAAATTTTGTCCGTACCGCGACGTTCCTATCGTATAGTCTGCTTTCAGAACTTTTAAGGCCTCTGCGAGGGTTTTCGCCCGTAGAACTTCGTAGCCCCAATATTCACCGACTTCGCTCCGGGGTACCCGCTCGATTGCGCGTTTGTCCTCACCCAAACCTTCGCCGAGTCTAACCGTTACCCGCTGACCAATACTGAGTTTTTCACTTGTGAGGCCACGCTCACGTATCCCGAGTTCAAGCAGGCCCCCAGTTTTGCCCACATCTATAACGACGGCTTCACGATAATTGCCAGCGGCGGTCTTTTCATCTGCGAGCGGGTGGGAGGGTATACGCAGCGGCGGTAGCAAACCAGCGTAGCGAAGCTCTCGCTCACGTGGAAATAGGAGTTTGCGCAGATATTGCGGCGTTTCCATATAATGCAAAAGTGTTGAGATAATCTTGGCCTCGTAAGCTTGATTTTTAACGTGGGAGTCATCATCGTTATAAATACAAACCTTACCAACACGAAAAATCGCCAGCGCACGCCCGATTGAACCAATCTTGAGGGTTTTCTGTCGAATGTCAGGTGCATCAGCAACGAGCGAGGATGGCAGCAGCACAAAAAAAGATGTGGATTTTCTGAACATAATCGCCTAACCCTTTGCAACTCCCATAGGTTTCAAGCGGGCGACCATTCGAGCGATTCCCGCCCTATGGGACACCTCACAGACCTTATGGATATCTTTGTAGCTTCTTGGCGCCTCCTCCGCGATTACAGAAACCTTGGCCGCTCGCACTATGATGCCCTTCGACTCGAGCTCTTTCTTCACATTTTCACCTCGGAACTGCTTGAGCGCCGCCGTGCGGCTCATGTGACGCCCTGCGCCGTGGGCGGTCGAGGCAAACGTCTCCTGCATCGCCTGCTCGGTGCCCACAAGCACGTAGGAGGCAGTGCCCATGTCCCCCGGGATAAGCACCGGTTGCCCAACGCTACGGTACAGGGCGGGCACACTGGGGTGTCCGGGGGGAAATGCTCTTGTAGCACCTTTCCGATGTACACAAACTTTCTTGCGCCCTCCGTCAATTTGGTGCTCCTCAAATTTAGCGATGTTATGTGCAAGCCCGTAAACGAGATGGAGACCCAATTTTTCCACGTCCTGCCCAAAGACTTGCTCGAACGATTGTCTCACCCAATGTGTAATCATCTGTCTATTTGTGAAGCCATAGTTTGCAGCGCACGCCATCGCTGCGAGATATGCCTGCCCCTCAGGCGAATTTATCGGCACATTAACAAGCTCTCTATCTGGGAGAGTTATGCCATATTTTTTAACGACATGTTCCATAGCTCTTAAATAATCCGAGCAGACCTGATGGCCCAGACCTCTCGATCCGGTGTGAATCATAACCGTGACTTGTCCCTCGTGAGTTATCCCAAAAGAGGAAGCGACTTCCTGGTCAAAAATTTTATCGACCACTTGAATCTCCAAGAAATGATTACCACTTCCAAGGCTGCCAAGCTGGGGGCGGCCACGCTCTTTTGCACGCTGACTCACTCTACTCGCATCAGCACCGGCAAGGCACCCTCCCTCTTCAAGTCTTTCCATGTCCTCTTTCCAGCCAAAACCGTTCTCGACAGCCCACCTTACGCCGTTCTCAAGAACTTCATCAAGCTGGGGATAGGTAAGCCTGACCTTTCCCTTGCTACCCAGTCCTGAGGGCACGTTTCGGAAGAACGCGTCTACGAGTTCGCGGAGTTTCGGCTCGATGTCTTTTTTGTCAAAATTGGTCTGCAACAACCGCACTCCACAGTTGATGTCGTATCCCACACCGCCGGGGCTAATGACGCCCATCTCAGCGTCGGTAGCCGCGACTCCACCTATCGGAAATCCGTATCCTTGATGGCCATCGGGGAGCGTTATCGAGTATTTGTAGATGCCCTGCAGGAACGATACATTCACGGCTTGCTCCAGCGTCAGGTCCCTGCGCATTTCATTTAGCAGCTCGGCGTCAGCGTATATCCGAACTGGAACTCGCATCCCAGGCTTGTAGTCCTTAGGGATCTCCCACCGCACATCGTCGATTTGCTTAATCTTATCTGTCCACACCATTTTTGCACCTTAAACTAACAGGTGCTTGCAGCGTTAATTACTCTTTGGTTTGAAAAGCGTGTAATTTTTTAAATATCTACGACCGCTTGCACCGAGCAACGTTCAGGTTCGCACTTGATTTCCATCATGTGGTAGGTCATCGCCTTGACTGCGGTTCTCTCGGGGTGCTTAGTCGGGTCGAACGGTTCTCCCCAAGCTCGAGCAATGAGCTTGAAGCCGTCATTGACCCCAGAAATCGTCACCCTGAACTTTGACATCACTAAGTTTTGGGTGTCGTGAAAGTAGAGCAGTCTCTCTAACCAATCATAAAGCAGAGCCCCCTCGTCCTCAGCCTCCAGCTCGACCTTGACCTCCTCGCGCGGCTCGACCTTGCTTGTGTCGACCATCACCTCGAAGAAAGCAAGCGCCGCGTTCTCGAAGGCCTCAGCTATGTCGCGACCGTAGGCGCGAAAGCCGATGTCCGACGGGTGTTCGACCCACTCGAAGCGCTTCATGGTTATCATTTAATTCTAGGATGATTTGGGATAAATCTAACCGAGGCGCTGAACGGGCACCCTAACAGGTTCTAGAGGATGAGGATTTCCACGCTCATTTTGCCACCTCGACATTAGGCGGATTTATATTTAATATTAGAATTTAAGACGAGAAGCAATATACGGGTAAAAGAAGGATGGGGATGTGATATGATAAAAGTAGAAAATCTCGAGTTCACATATCCAAAATCAAAAAAGGAAGCATTAAACGGAATTTCTTTCCAAATAAAGGAAGGAGAAATCTTTGGGTTCTTAGGACCAAATGGTGCAGGGAAGACCACCACACAAAAGGTAATCATAGGACTACTCAAAGGATACGGTGGAAATGTTGAATTACTAGGTAAAGACCTTCAAAACTGGAGGTCAGACTTATATGAGAGAATCGGTATCTGCTTCGAATTCCCCAATCATTATCAGAAACTCACCGCCTTGGAGAACCTAGAACTGTTTGCTTCCTTTTACAGTAGGAAAACCGTTAATCCTCAGGAACTGCTGAAAATGGTAGACCTAGACCAGGACGCCAATCAGAGAGTAGGCTCATTTTCCAAGGGTATGAAAATGAAACTAAATTTCATACGGGCATTGCTCAACAACCCTCAGATACTGTTTCTAGATGAACCCACCACTGGTCTTGACCCAGTCAGCTCCAGACAGGTTAAAAACATCATCCTGAAAAAGAAGAAGGAGGGCAAATCAATCTTTCTTACAACACATAATATGACTGTTGCTGACGAGCTTTGTGACAAGGTAGGATTCATAATAGATGGCAAATTAAACCTGATTGCAAGCCCCAAGGAACTTAAGATAAAACATGGCAAAAAACTCGTCAGAGTGGAATATCTCAAAGGCGATAAACTCATACGAGACAAGTTCCAACTGGCAAATCTTGGTACGAACAGCAAGTTCATAAAACTGCTAAAAGGAGGGCAAGTTCAGACCATCCACACCGCTGATGCAACTCTAGAAGAGGTATTCATCAAGGTTACTGGAAGGCAGCTGTAATGACGCAACTTAAGACAATGGTCAAATGGGAGTTCATCCTGCAATCAAGGTACAAGATAATCCACCTCTCGATAGCAAGCGTTGTCCTATACTTCCTTGCCCTTGAGACAATACCATTCATAAACACGGAATACTTTCGTACAGTGTTTTTGTTTTTAGATCCAGCACTAATTGGTATCATGTTCGTTGGAGCGCTGGTGCTATTTGAAAAAACTGAAAACACACTCCAAGCACTCACCGTCACACCAATGGAGACACGAAACTATTTTCTTGCTAAAATAATATCACTAACTGCGCTTTCGATCATAGCAGCTTTGCTGTTTTTATTCCTTGCTCATGGATTCGCGTTCAACTATCTTTACATGTTCCTTGGGATAATTCTCACATCCGTGTTTCTCATACTGCTTGGTTTCATCTTAGTATCAAGATGCAGTAGTCTAAACGAATATTTACTCACGATGGTGTTTTCATTTCTAATATTATTTATTCCTCCAATGCTGCACGTATCTGGATTGTATGAAAACGTTATATTCTACCTATGGCCTTCACAAGCATCCTTTTTCCTACTCAAAGGTGTGTTCAGCGAAGTCGCCTTATGGGAAACAACATATTCAGTTGTTTACTTGACCTTATGGACAACTTTATGCTATTATCTTGCAAAAAAAGCATTCTATAAACATGTAATAATGGGAGGAAAGTAAAATGGCATACATCGGCAAACTACTCGTAAACGATTTAAAAAATATCTTAAGAGACAAATTTTATGTTTATGCCTTTGTTGCATATCCAATAGTCTTCGTTGTGATGACTAGGTTCGTCATCCCATGGATTTCAGAGAATGTGTACTACCTTGAGCCATTCTACCCTATGTTGTTCATGATGATGGCTATTATGATACCTATGGTTTTTGGTTTCATCACTGCGTTCCTCATCATGGATGAGCGCGATGAAAACCTGCTAACGGTGTTACGTGTCATGCCTATTTCAAGGAGCGCCTACCTCATCTACAGAATGTTATTAATGACGTTGTTCTCGTTTATCTATGTCGCCATGTTTCCGGCACTAACCGGCCTTGTGGAAGTTCCATTTCTTTTGTATCTGCCGGTTGCGGTCCTGTTTGCCGTGTTCACGCCGGTGATAGCGTTGATAATAAACGTACTTGCAAGTAACAAAGTACAAGGTTTCGCCGTGATGAAAACGCTTGGANGTGCATTCCTCCTCCCCCTCTTCGCCNTNTTCATCGNNGAAAACTGGAAGTATGTTTTCGGCCTGNNNCCAAACTTCTGGACATTCATGGCCCTCGACAAAGTATTAACCATCGGCACTCATGATTACATTCATCTAGGAGTAGGATTTGCTGTGCACCTTGCATTACTATCTGTACTCTTCCATAAATTCAACAAGAAATTTTAGAAACAGAGATTATACNGGTTTTCTCTGAAGGAATCGTNAACAATAAACTCCTNTCTCCTTTTTTTAATAAAANTAGAAGCGCCGGGGAAGGGATTCGAACCCTTGAGGCCCAAAGGGCCACACGCTCTCAAGGCGTGCGCCTTACCTGGCTTGGCTACCCCGGCACCAGAAGAATCTGGNGANTATGTCTCCCACTAATTAACTATTTTAAAATTAGGTCTTGAGCTCGATTTCGATCGCGACTTCTTCAGGCACTTGGATGCGCATGATCTGCCGCATTACTCGCTCGTCTGCCTGCATGTCAATTAAGCGCTTGTGCACGCGCAGCTCCCACCGGTCCCATGTCGCCGTTCCCTCACCATCGGGCGATTTTCTCGTGGGCACCACTATCCTGCGCGTGGGGAGAGGGAATGGGTCCCGAGATCTTGATGCCGACCCGCTCCGCTATGCCAGAGATTTGCTTGCAGACCTCGTCGAGCTTTTTCGGGTCAGTGCTCGAAAGCCTTATGCGCGCCTTTTGCAATGCTACCCCTCACCCTACCTAAAGGAGCGAGGGTAATAAAAGAGTTGGGACTATTTCGCGGGGATCAGGTCGACGCAGACACCTGCGGCGATAGTCATGCCCATGTCGCGCACGGCGAAGCGACTCAGTTGTGGGAGATCAGCAGCCTTCTCGATCACCATGGGCTTGGTAGGCGTTACCTTAATCGTCGCCATATCTCCCTTCTTTATAAACTCTGGCTTCTCCTGAACCACTTCACCGGTCTTCGGGTCGAGCTTCTGGGTAATTTCTGATATGGTGCACGCTACCTGCGCCGTGTGAGCGTGGAAGACAGGAGTATAGCCGGCAGCTACCGCCGTTGGATGCTGAGAACGGCAATTCGTGCGGTGAACTCTTTAACCACAGTTGGAGGCGCCTTCGGATGTCCCGCAACATCTCCCCGCCTTATCGCGTTCTTCTCGATTCCTCGAACGCTAAAACCTATATTGTCGCCGGGCTCGGCCTGAGGTATTGTTTCATGGTGCATCTCGATCGATTTCACCTCT
>LQHI01000011.1 GCA_001515185.1 Hadesarchaea archaeon DG-33
GGTATTCAACCTGGCGAAGTCTCCTTGGGCGATAGCTTGAGCGAGGCGGTCATGAAAAAATTACCCGCTCTAGCCGAAAGGGTTTTAAAAGAAATAAACAATCAAAAGGGTGATTAAAATGACAATTGCACCTGAAATTTTGAAGGGAATGGATATCTTTGAATTCCTGAAACTGGATGAGCTGAAGGACATTGCTGAGCTGGCCAAACTTGGAGAGTTCGAACAGGGGGATTTGATTTTCAAAGAAGGGGAAAGGGCGGAAAAAATATACATGGTTTTGGAAGGTAGAGTTGCCATCGAAATAGAAATTTATCCCGGGAAAAGAGTTCCTGTCTATACTTTAGCTAAAGGCAAGTTTTTTGGCTATCCATCCTTACTTCGCACCCGCAAATTTACCACCTACGCGCGATGTTTGGATAAGGTAAAAGTTGTCAGCATTGTCGCTGATGAGCTGGTGGACAAGATCTTCAAAAAAGATTGTCGCCGGGGATATCTGGTGATGAAAAGAAACGCGGAGCTCATTGCGCAAAAGCTTTCCGACACGCGTATGCAGCTTCTATCTCAGTTATAGCCGTGAAAGGCCTCGGCATTTACGAACTAAAATTGGTGAAAGGACCATCTCCCCCAGATTTTCCCATCTTTTCGAGGAATTTTCTAAAGCGAATATTTCGGGGCCCGCATAAATCGTGATTTCTCCCAAGAATAATCGCTCTTAGAATCCTTAAAAATGAGAGATTTACTAGATGAGTTTAGATTTATTCCTCTCCAAGCTTCCACTCGAAGAGCTCCTGAATCACCGTGTAAGCCGCTGAGGGTGGGATTATGCCGCGCTCGGTTATGATGAGATCTATGTACTTACCAGCCTCCCCACAAGCGTCTCAGGGTGGAATTTGTAGCTCTCCGCAGCGACGAAAAATAACACTCGAGCTTCATGAGCGATGAGGGCGATTTGGGAAGTCCCTATCTTGTTTACCACCGCCCCATTCGCCGCGATGCTGTCCGCACCAACAATTATCTTGTCGATATCTCGAATAAAGTGGCGCACAGCGGAGTCGACGATGAGGGTAGTAGGAATCCCAACTTTTCTCAGCTCCCGCACGCTTATCAAGCCCTGCCGCATCGGACGGGACTCTGTGACGAATGTTTGGATGTGCTTGCCCTGCTTAAAAGCCGCCTTGATTATCGCGAGCGCACAATCGCTGTTACAATGGGTGAGTACTATGTCACCATCAGAGATACGACGCGCGCCTATCTCGCCTATTTGCTCGACGGCTCCCTTTGAACCGCGAATGAACTCGTCCGCTCGGGAAATGACGGCCCTCCGTAGCGTTTGAACATCTACCTCTCTTGCTCGCTTCACACCCAGCATGACGTAGCGGATCGTGTTTGGTAACGAAACCGCGGTCGGACGGGTTGCCAGCAAAAGTTCTGAAACGCGGCCGAGCTCCCTCGTGAACTCGGCAGGTGTTTTGGCTCGGCTCGTCTTTGCAACTAGTTTCAAGGCTCGAGCTGCAGCGCGAGCGATCCTGCCGGCGCCACGTATGCGCATGGTTCGGATATCTCGCGCGATTTGCTTGATTTCAGCTCGCACCATAAATTTCCTCTATTTATATATCCTCACCCAAACTTAAACTAATTGAGATTTTATTTGGGAAGGCGGCGGCGCAACTCATTCAGAAAAATCTGTCCGTCAGTTTTGCGTGTAGTATCCACTTTCTCCGAAATACTTTGTTTGAGCCCCTCGATGAATGCCTCGACGCTCTCGCTCTCGCCAAGCGTCCGCTCGATCAGGCTTCGGAGCTCCTGAGGATACGCAAGATAAGGCATAACCGATGAAAATGAATCTCGAACGAGTTTTGATTCGGCTTCCTGCATCTCAGCACCTAGAGATTCAAGAGGGTCTCCTTGACAGTTCCCATTGCTACTATGGTCCGGACGCTCTTCACCGAGTCGAGAGATTGGATGCGGTCACTAACGAACTTATTCAGGCTTTCTACGTCGCGGGCACGTACCTTCAGCATTAATCCATGACCTCCTGTTGTGTGATGAAGCTCACATACTTGGTGGCAGCGCGACAATGAACGAACGAGCTCGCGCATGCTCCTGCTATCGACATCAACGCTGACGAAGGCCATCACTGTATAGCCGAATTTTCGAGGGTCTATCAGTGCTGAATATTGTTTAATCAAGCCGGAGCGCTCGAGTTGCTTGATTCTCCGCCTCACTCCTGAGGTGCTGAGGCCTACCTCGCGCCCCATCCTGCGCAGCGAAACGTGTGCGTCATCGTTCAACATTTTCAAAAGTTTCATGTCAACGCTGTCCACGCTTCACACCCCAGCCAGCCTCGAATTTCTTGGGCGCTTCAATTATTTATTTCTTGTGGGCTCAATTTTGCGCATCAGAGTTGAATTGTTTTTAGTTTTTCCTTTACTTTTTCGCATGCGTCAACGAGTGCGTTGCCCCATCGCCGCTCATCGTTGAACAGTAGAACCAGCTCGTAGCGCCCCCCGTACCGTTCGAGGAAGCGAGAAAGGGCCTCGGTCACTGATTTGATCTGTATCGCGTCAAGTTCTCGAGGTATCTGAAATTGCCCGAGCGGATAAACTTCCTCAAGCTCCTCAGGGACGATGCCGAAAGGGGGCACGAGTCTCACGAGGTGGGTTTGTTTGGGTCCCTCCAGCTTGGGGCGCTCGCCTTCAAAAGCCGGTAGGAGTGCTAGGATGGGCATCGGGGGCGGGTCATAACGCTCCTCGAGCCTCCTCCTATGGCGCACAACCTCCGGACAATCCACAGATTCCTCACCAAGATAGCAGAATGCCGATGGCTTGCTCACGGGGTCAAATCGCTCTATGAAATCTCGATACCTCGCTAACCTCCGGAGCCCTTCAAGCAGCCGCGGATGGGCGCGACACCGCATCTCGAGATATGCTCCCAGACTCCCATCGATAATCGCTTGGCGGATGCGTCGCAGCTCGCCGAAAGTGGCATGAAGGTTGTGCCTAGCCAAGAGCTTGATTCGTTCGCCCTGCGAAACGCATCTGAGCTCATTGGGCGAATGTGCCACACAAACAGGACACTCACATGGTAGGTAGGATAGCTCATCGAGGCGAAAGGTTCCCTCCGATGTCATGTAACGTCCATCACGCGCGTAGAGCACGTACGCAGCGGAGTCAAAGAGGTCACAGCCCATCGCCACGGCGAACGCAAACATCATGGGGTGCCCGGCGCCGAAAAGATGCGTAGGGCGATCGAGCGGCAGGTGTTGCTTCGCAGTCATGACGAGATCGACAAGCTCCGCATAACGATATCCCTCGAGCAACTCGACAGGGCTTCCTATCGCGTGTAGTTGATAGTCGAGCTTCCCAATCTCGCGTGCGCTCTGGGCGACCAGCTCGCTGAAGAGGCCCCCCTGCACCGGGCCGCACCACATCACTTTAGGATTGGACCTGAGTTCGACCGCCTGCTTGGCTCGCTCAAGTGTTATCCGTACCGTCTCGGCTGCATGCTCCTTAGTCGCTCGAACACCAGTCGGGACATCGAGGATAGTCGCGATGTCGGGGGCGATTGCGTCTTGGTAGCGCACGATTTCCTCAGGGCTGACATCCACTTCCCCGTAGCGTAAAATCTGATAACCTCCAGAGTCGGTTGCGATTGGACCATCGTAATCAAGCACGCCGTGAATCCCCTGTTTGATTACCTTTTCTCCAAAACAGCGACGGGTTAGGTAGGCGTTTGTTATCACTAGCTCGGCGTCGAACTCGCGACGCATCTGGTTGGGTGATAAAATTACGTCCGATGGATCGATGACAGGCATAAGGGCAGGGGTTGTCACATCGCCGTGCAGGGTGCTAAGTCTCCCCACTCGACCCATGCCATTGCGATGTAAGATTCGGAAGATGGCAACACCCCCTACAATTTTGAATTTTTCTTACAAAGGTCTTCCGCTTGAAATCCGAAGGCTCAACAGATCGGAATTTTTCCTTCGGCGAGCTCCATGCAGAACTTGTCGATGCGCTCGAGCTCAGCGTCCACAACTTCCGCTATCTGTCCCCGGACGCCCTCGATTGTAGTGCCTGACCTCGTGATGACCCTAACAGCAGCGATTGCTGGTTCATCGATAGATTTCCCTATTTGGCTAACCAGCCAAACGTATACCTCATCCAATCCAGAAACTTGATTGTAAATTTCGTTCGAGATTCGGTGTGTGAGCAAGTTGTAAATTTTGCCCACGTGACTTATTGGGTTCTTGCCCGCAGCCGCCTCCGAGCCCACATGGCGGTTGAGCGGGATTACGCCGTTCGGACGATTACCCCTTCCAACCTGACCCGAGTCCGCCCCATCGGCGCTCGTCCCGAGCACGGTGAGGTAGGTTCCTCCAACACCCCGCCCGCGCATGTCGAGAGTGTTAAGGCTAAGCTTGATCTTCTTGACTACAGAATTTTCCTCTACGAAAGCGCGTAGTCGCTTGAGGATATCCCCCTTCTTCCTGAAGTAATCGTCCTCGCTCTCCACGAATCGGTCAACGAAAGCCACTCCCACAGTAAGGTAAAGCTCGTCGTTCTTTCGAAAGCCCATCACCTTGACGTCCTCGCCAGACACGGGGAACTCCTTTTTAAACTCCGGAGAATTCAAGTAGCGTTCAGTCTTCAGCACGAGCTGCTCTGTCCAAGTCATCGGTGCGTAGCCGACTGCAGCTGAGGTGTCATTAGCGCTAAGCACTTTACCCTTGCGCTTGAAGATGTCCGTGAGCGCCGCAGATCCAGGCTTGAACTCGACTTGGTAGCGCATGTGCTTTTCCGGATCGACAAACCTCAAATTTTCTTTTATCCAGCTCTTCGCAGCACGAATCGCGATATCCTTCACCGGGATTTTGGTCCCCTCAACCTCCTCAGTCGCTCGGTCGCCGAAGATCAAAAGCATTGGTTGCTTCACTTCGCCACCGCCAAATCTTGTCTCAACCTCCCCGGCGACGAGCAGCGACTTGTCTGCATTGTGGTGCATAATCATACCAAATTTTTTCAAATACTCTTTGCTTAATTCTACTGAAACTCGGTCAAAAATCGCGTCACAAATAGAATCAGGATGCCCAAGACCCTTTCGCTCAACGATCTCCAGTTTTTGTTTCTCGAGAGGAATTTGCTTAAACTCCTCGACGAGTATATTGCGCGTCAAGTTTTCGCCTCTCGGATTTTCAATCTGCTAGCTATTTATAGGTTTTGCCAAAAATATAACTGACAGGAATAGGAGATTTTTATGCGGATTCTACGGCTTTCCGAGGTCAAAGCGATGCGTACTAGGCTCGGGCTAAGTCAAAAGCAACTAGCAGAACTCGCAGGCGTGACCCAAGCGTATATCTCGAAAATCGAGGCAAGAACCGTAGATCCTCGAGTCTCCACTCTTGAAAAAATATCCAAAGCGCTTGAGCGAGCAACTGCAATGGAGAAGCGTGCAACTGTTGGACAAATAATGACCTCGCCAATTGTAGCTGTAAAGTCCGACGACCGAGTAGACAAAGCAATTCAACTCATGAAATCACACGACATTTCGCAACTGCCAGTGCTTGATGAGGAAGTGCAGGTTGGATCGATATCTGAAGCTACAGTTGTGCAAAGGATTGCCTCGGGCGAAAACATGGCCAGACTGCTCAAACGCAACGTCGATGAGATAATGGAAAACTCTTTCCCAACCGTAAGCAAGGACACCGACATCGATGTCGCTTACTCCCTACTCGAACATGAGCCAGCGATTATTGTCGTTGAACATGGAAAAGTGATCGGCATTGTTACTAAGGCAGACTTGTTTAAGCTAGCTGGAAAACCGCGGGGCAAAAGCTGAGCGTTCCCGATATTTTTATCCCCTGACCCCAAGATTATTATCGGTGCATCATGGCCGAAGTAAAAGAAAGAATCGCGCGATGGATCGCCGGCGACATAACCCTTTCCGAAGACCCGGGGGGGGCCTTCAAGCGCTGGCGGGAGCGATTTGGGATTAACCAGACCTCGCTCGCCAAAATGATGCGCGTCTCCTCCTCAGTAATCAGCGACTACGAGGCCGGGCGGAGGAAATCGCCTGGGGCAGCGACCATCAAGCGTGTGGTCGACGCCTTCCTTAAGCTCGATGAGCAACAGGGGGGAGAGGTGTCTAGGATATTCTCCCACGTGTTCGGCACCCAGCTGCCGCCCGATGTCGTGCTCGAGATCCGAGAGTTCGGCGAGCCCACCGATGGGAAGACCGTCTGTAAGGCAGTCGACGGCAATGTCGTCGCGAACAAGGAGCTGCTCAACCAGAAGCTCTTCGGCTACACCGTCATCGACAGTTACAAGGCGGTACTGGGCCTCTCTGCCGACGATTTCAAGCGCCTCTACGGGTTAACCACCGAGCGGGCGCTTGTTTTTACTGGTGTAACGACGGGGCGCTCCCCCATGGTGGCTGTAAAGGTAATCGGGATAACACCTGGGATGGTGATCCTGCACGGCGAACTCAAGCGTGCCGACGTGCTAGGGGTAAAAATAGCCGAGCTCCTACGTGTCCCCCTAGTGGTCTCGAAACTGCCGTCGGTTGGGGAGCTTATCGAGGGGCTTCGAAAGTGCGTCCGCTGACCCTCACGACAATTGCCGATGTTTTTTCCGACAATCGAAAGGCTTTTATTGCCCTCGCTTAAGCATAGACACAAAAATTAATATTCAAAATAAAAAGGTGACCTTGCTAATGGACGTTGGCATAGTCGGTTACGGAGTTTACATCCCCAGGTACCGCATACGGGTGGACGAGATAGCCAAAGTCTGGGGGGAAAATCCCGAGCGCGTTAAGTGCGGGCTTTTGGTCGAAGAAAAATCCGTCCCTGGACCTGATGAAGATACTGCCACCATAGCAGTCGAGGCCGCGCGCAACGCCGTGAAACAGGCCGGCATTGACCCTCAAGACATAGGTGCAATCTACATCGGCTCCGAGTCCCACCCTTACGCAGTCAAACCAACGGCCACGATCGTAGCAGAAGCTATCGAGGCCACCCCAGACCTCACAGCCGCCGACTACGAATTCGCGTGTAAAGCAGGCACAGCCGCAATTCAGACCTGTATGGGGCTAGTTGAAGCGGGCATGATAAAATACGGTATGGCGATTGGGTCCGACACAGCCCAAGGGGCTCCGGGAGATGCCCTCGAGTACACCGCTGCGGCCGGGGGAGGAGCCTTCATCGTGGGCAAGAACGGGAGCGAGACCCTAGCAGCGATCGAAGGTACCTACTCCTACACCACTGATACGCCCGACTTCTGGCGCCGAGATATGCGACCTTATCCCAGGCACGGAGGGCGATTCACCGGAAAGCCCGCCTATTATAAACACGTGCTTTCCGCAGCTAACGGTCTGCTCCGACAGCTCCAGCTCACCCCCCAAGATTTCGCCTACGCGGTTTTCCACCAGCCCAACGGAAAATTTCCACTGCATGCGGCCAAGGAACTGGGATTCTCGAGGGAGCAGGCGGCACCAGGCCTACTGACGCCCACGATAGGTAACACCTACTCGGGGTCGACTATGATAGGCCTCGCCGCAGTCCTCGACCAAGCCAAACCTGGGGATCGACTCCTCGCAGTTTCGTATGGATCGGGTGCAGGAAGCGATGCCTTCAGCATCGTCGTGCGCGACGGTATTGAGGATAAACGTGATGCGGCTCCAAAGGTGCTCGACTATGTGAATCAGAAGGTCTACATCGACTACCCCATCTACGCAAAATTCAGGAGGCTGCTGGTGAAGTAGATGCGCGATGTTGCAGTGATAGGCGTTGGGCTGACGAAGTTCGGCGAGCTCTGGGATGTCTCGTTTAGAGAGTTGATGATGGAAGCGGGCGCTCGTGCGATCGAGAACTCCGGGATTGACGGGAAACAAATAGGTGCGATGTACGTGGGAAACATGTCCTCTGGCCAATTCATCCGTCAAGAACATATTTCCTCAATCGTCGCAGACCACGCTGGGCTTGTACCTATCCCCTCTACGCGCGTCGAGGGGGCTTGCGCGTCGGGCGGGCTTGCGCTTCGCCAAGCGATAATCGACGTTGGCTCGGGCCTCCACGATATCGTCGTCGCGGCCGGCATAGAGAAGATGACCGATGTTCTCGCTGGGGTAGCCACCGGGGCACTTGCGACAGCAGCTGACCAAGAATGGGAGGTATTTGTAGGTGCTACTTTCCCTGGTCTCTATGCGCTGATGGCTCGCCGCCACATGTACGAATTTGGAACCACGGAAGAGCAAATGGCAGCGGTGGCGGTGAAAAATCACCGCAACGCATGTTTCAACACCTGCGCGCAATATCAGATGGAGATAACGGTCGATGACGTGATGAAGTCCCCACCGGTTACCCTGCCCCTGAAATTGCTCGATTGTTCCCCGATCACCGACGGCGCTGCCTGCGCGATCCTCGCCTCCGCTGAAAAGGCGAGGAAACTCACCGATACCCCAGTCTTGGTCGCTGGTACCGGACAGGCGAGCGATGCCATCTCACTCCACAGCCGTACCTCTCTCACGAGCCTACAGGCTACCATCGAGGCCGCGCGAAAAGCGTACAAAATGGCAGGCGTCAAGCCGGATGACATCGATCTCGCAGAAGTTCACGACTGCTTCACGATAGCCGAAATCATGGCAATTGAGGACTTGGAATTCTGCAAGAAGGGTGAGGGTGGCAAAGTGACCGAGCAAGGCGAGACCGCGATAGGTGGGCGAATCCCCGTAAACACGAGTGGCGGGCTCAAGGGCAAGGGGCACCCCGTGGGCGCTACCGGCATCGCGCAGGTCGTGGAGATTGTGCAGCAGCTTCGAGGCGAGGCGGGCAAGCGCCAAGTCGATGGGGCGGAGATCGGGTTAGCACACAATGTCGGTGGCTCGGGAGGAACTGCGGTGGTGCATGTGTTGAGGCGAGGTGACTAAGATGGCCGTTCCACGTTTCTGGCGAGAGATACCAAACCGATATAACCTCGTCGGAGCACGCTGCGGAAATTGCAACAAAATCTTATTCCCACCTCGCTCCATCTGCCCATTCTGCAGGCGGATGGGCAAGCTCGAGCCTTATCGACTCAAGCGCAAGGGCAAGGTCTTCTCTTACACGGTGGTACACGTTGCTGCGGAAGGTTTTGAGGATCAAGTGCCCTACGTGCTCGCGATCATCGAACTCGAAGATGGCCCAAGCTTGACCGCGCAGATCACCGACTGCAACCCAGATGAAGTCAAGATAGGCGACGAGGTTGAAATGGTCTTCAGGCGGATGGGCGAGGAGAGTCAAGACGGTGTCATTTACTACGGTTTCAAGGGACGCTTAATCAAACCTTAAAAACCGTTTGTCACGTACGCCGTGCGAATGTTAGATAGCCTGTGTGTGCGATCATCCGCGTCTTTGGGCGGGTGCAACTCGGTTTGACCTCGAACTCCCGAACAAGACACTCGATAGTCTTGCAATGGACGAAACGGTAATTCGGTAGCTCCCGGTAGAGGCGCTGCAAGTGTTCGACGCAGGGGGCGAATGTCACAAGGTGACCACCTGGTTTTAAGGCTCGCTCCGCGTGGAGCAACACTCGCTCGGGCTGGGGAAGGTCAAGCGTCACCAAGTCGACATCACGCTCGTCGATTCCCTCGTAGATATCTTTCAGCTTCACCGTCACAATATCGCCGAACCCCACCATGTTGATGTTCTCCTCCGCCACGCGCGCGAAATCCTCCCGAACCTCATAGCTAACCACGCGTCCGTTGGGTCGAACAAGGTTGCCGAGAAAGATCGCGAGCGAACCCGACCCCACACCAGCATCGACGACGAAATCGCCCGGCCCCACGCCGGTATATGCAACGATCTGCGCGGCATCTTTGGGCAGCATTATCTGGGGGACGCGGCGGAGCTTCTGGAGGTAATCAATGATGCGCGGGCGCAGGAGGATAAACTCTTTGCCAACGTGTGATTTTAAACTCGCCCCCGGCTCTTGCCTAATAGCCTCGCTCAAATCAACAACCCCCAAATCCGTGTGGAGCTGTTTTCGCTCGGCTTTGACAAGATATTTTCTGCCTCGCTCGTCGATGAGGATTATTCGCTCGTTTTCCTCGATCATTCAGGGTTCACCGATGAATATCACTTGGCCTCAGCGGCGTTTAAGCAACCGCCAATTAGCAGCGATTCCGCTAGCTATCATAGCGGTCCTGACTATTTCCATGCTAGTGCTCAGTGTCCCATTCAGCACTGATTTCAGGGAAAGTGGTTTGATAAGAGTGCGGGGGTTGGAAAATG
>LQHI01000012.1 GCA_001515185.1 Hadesarchaea archaeon DG-33
TCAAGATATGCGCTAGCGAAATCCTCCTCAACTATCTTAAGGATGAACTGTGGGATGTGAATCTCAGCCGGACAGCCCTCCACACATGGCGGAGGGTTACACTGCAAACACCTCTGCGCCTCGTAGATGGCGTCTTCGGTAGTATACCCCAGCGGCACTTCGTCAAAATTGCGAATCCTTTTTCTAGAATCTTGTTCAGGCATCGGACGCTGAGACCTTTTCATTCGCTCAGGGGTGGGTATCATTTCAGCCATTTTCTTCCCTACATGCATTTCTGTAGGCTTCGAAGCAGAGTTTTTCCAGCTGCCCATATCGCGCTAGTCGGTTCATGAACTCCGGCCAGTCAACCAAATGTCCATTGAACTCTGGACCATCCACACAGACAAACTTCGTCTCGCCATTCACGGTAACCCTGCATGAGCCGCACATACCAGTTCCGTCAACCATGATGGCGTTCAAGCTAACAATTGTTTCTATCCCATACGGCTTAGTAACCTCACATGCAGCCTTCATCATCGGGGCAGGACCAATGGCCCACACTTTTTTCACATCCTTCTCCTTTTGCAACACTTCATCTAAAATCTCCGTTACGAAACCCTTCCTAGCGTAACTTCCGTCATCGGTGGTAACCAAAAGCTCAGTGGAGGCTTTTTTCATCTCATCTTCCATTATGATTAAGTCTCTTGTTTTTGCACCGATAATCGAGATGACTCGGTTGCCCGCTTCTTTTAGTTCCCGTGTTATGGGATATACTGAAGCGATACCCGTTCCTCCCCCCACGGTTACCACGGTACCATAGTTGTCGATTTCGGATGGATTGCCTAGGGGCCCGACAAGCGAAAAAAGTTGATCTCCCTCATTCATTTGAGAGAGCTGAGCCGTAGTCTTACCTACCACTTGGAATACAATGCGTATCAACCCATTTTCTCGATTGTAGTCGGCAACTGTCACTGGGATTCTTTCCCCTCTTTCATCGACCAACAAAATTATAAACTGTCCCGGCTTGACCCTCTTTGCGATCAGCGGGGCAGCGACTTCTAATGAAATGATATTCGGGGCAATTTCCCTTTTACTGATTATCTTGTACATTTCTGGCCCTTCCACTAGATACATTTACAATCAAACTTTAAGTTTTAAATATGTTACAATTATTGCTCTGGTTGCTGCCAATTATAGATGTCTTCGCGCTCAGGCGAATCTTGGCGTATTACCGCTCACTTGGCGTTCTCGTTCCGATTCGCCACGCGAGGCTTGGAACGGTCGAACGGTGGGTTGGATACCTGCCAGCTGGCTTCATCATCTGCTGGTTTTCGGACTTCTTGACGGCTCTACTTTTGATCCTATTCGTACTCGCGGTTATAGGGCCCCTCGAGCTTTACCTGATGCATCGCGGGGTCAGACCCTGGAGGTTTTTAAAACGAAAGCCCCCCAAACTAGTGACAAAAATTTTTCTGCTCGAGGGCTATAACGCCATCGGATACTACTTGCTGGGAGCCCTGCTTGCGCTACTGGTCAATATCTAATCTCGCGGATGGGCTTTTCCTCTCGCGTTCGAGGGGCGAGGTAATCAATCAAACGTTCGATGTCCGGGGCCTCCAGCCTCACGACGATGGGGCCGAGCGGGGACTCGCCTCCAGTAAAGCTCACTTTCCCGACGAACGCCACCTGCTTGTTTAACATGAATTGTACCACATTGCCTCGCCTGCCTCGGAGCATAACCGAGCGGGCTGAGTCACGGATGGCTTGTTCTCTCAAAAGCTGATGCAATCGATTAAGCGACTCCGCGCGGATGGACTCCCCAACTAGTGAATTTTCATTTTGGCCGAGCTCAAGGGTAGGGAATATTTTCTTTACCGCTGCTTCGACCTTATCCTTATCTTCAGTCGGCTTTACCTCTACCTCGACCTGCAACCTCAAGCCTTGCCACCAACCAAGTTCTCAAAAAGTTTGACCGCACGATTACGAAGTTCATCAAGCGTTCCCTCGTTCACGATGATGAAATCTGCGAGCGTGAAAGCCTCACCCAAACCCCAGCGGAGTTCACGGCGGTCCTTCTCTCGAAATGATTTTAACTCCATCGCATCATCGACTCTCCCTCGAGAGGCGACGCGGGAATAGCGGGTGTTTTCGCTCGCCCAAACCGAAAGTAAATGAAAACTGTCGCCGAAGGAGCGGCGGAACTCGTCAACCTCAGCTATGCCACGAATTCCATCAACGACAACTGCCTGCTTCCCCTTGCCCCGGGACTCAATCAGCGGAACACATCGCTTGGCAATCACACCCAAGCCCTCGCGCTTTCTGAACTCGTTCGCGACTGCCGCGACGGTCGATTCGTTGACCTCCTGACCACGGCGCTTGACCTCCTCCCAGACAATGTCGCCCATCCGAACGCTCGTGACATCAAACTCAGCAAGGGCCTTTGCCACTTCAGTCTTCCCCGAACCGTGAAGGCCGACAACACCGATTACCTCCAGAGCCATTACAATCCTACCACGATCAACGTCGTAGTGTTGGTGACGCCTGGGGCGCCCCTAATGTCGTCAAAAATAATTTTGGTCAACTTCTCGAGCGAGTCGACCTCAATCCGGGCGACGATGTCGTAAGGTCCTGCAACAGTCTCCGCCTTCTTAATGCCCTCGACGGCTTTGATTTTCCGGAAGACCTCTGCCGTCTTTCCCGGTTCGGCGGAGATTAAGCTGTACGCGTTCACCATTCCCCCACCTCCACACTAATTTCTAGCGGCTTGCTTTAAAATCTCTCGCCTTTCACATAACTTTATTTATTTCAAGAAATGGGGCACTGCTACTTGCTACTGTGAACTCTTCGTAAGCAAAAAATCCTAAATTTTTTATATTCCTGTGGGTAATTTTTCAATCCAAAAAATATAAATAGCAGTATTTATCACTGGTTCCTGAAATCGGGGTGTTAGACTGACCAAACCCAAGGTAAACAAGTCGATAGCCGAAATAAACGACCGGATTAAGCGTGGCGACGCGGTGGTTGTGACAGCTGAGGAGATGGTAGAAATCGTGAGGGAAAGGGGCGAAGTCGAGGCTGCCAAAGAAGTGGACATCGTCACCACGGGAACCTTCGGGGCGATGTGCAGCTCGGGGGCTTGGTTGAACTTCGGGCATGCTGACCCGCCGATTAAAATGCAGCGCATCTGGCTCAACGATGTCGAAGCTTACACCGGCGTTGCGGCCGTCGATGCTTACATAGGCGCCACCCAGCTCAGCGAGACCCACGGCTTTGAGTACGGCGGCGGGCATGTCATCGAAGATTTGGTTCGAGGTAAGGAAATCAAGGTCAGGGCAATCGCGTACGGTACTGATTGCTATCCACGCAAGGAGCTCGAGACTACTGTAACCAAGGACGACATAAATCAGGCTGTCCTCTGCAACCCACGTAACGCCTACCAGAGCTACGTCGCGGCCACGAACTCGCGTGATGAAACGATCTACACCTACATGGGTACCCTGCTGCCGAACTACGGCAACGTGACATACTCGGGATCCGGCAGCCTAAGCCCGCTCCACAACGACCCCAACTACGAAACAATCGGGATTGGAACGCGAATCTTCCTAGGTGGTGCTCAAGGCTACATCTTCTGGGAGGGCACTCAACACGCCCCCACTAAGGCAATGGGCACCATCATGACCATCGGGAACTTGAAAGAGATGGATGCACGCTACATCAGGGGAGTAACGGTCGAAAAGTACGGGACTTCGCTCTACGTCGGCTTGGGAATTCCAATTCCAATCATAAACGAGCGAGTTGCAAAAACTACGGGCATCAGCGATGGGGAGATAAAAACAGACCTCACTGACTACGGGACTCCTCGAAGGGATCGTCCAATCCTTAGGGAGGTCACCTACTCTGAACTGAAATCTGGGAAGGTTGAAATCAATGGCAATGAAGTACTCGTCAGCCCCATGAGCAGCCTGAAGAGGGCGAGAGAAATCGCTGGCGTCCTAAAGAAGTGGATTGAAGAAAAGCGGTTCTTCCTTTCCCAACCCGTGGAAGGGCTGTCCACCGATCAAGTGTTCAAGCCGATGAAACAGATCGCAGGCGTCCCATTTGTCAGGGACGTGATGACGCGAGAGGTGGTGACTGCCAAGCCAAGCGACTCAATCGCCAGCGCGGCAAAGATATTTGCGAAGCGCAACTTCGACCATCTCCCGATCGTAGATGCCAAAGGGAGACTCGTGGGAATCGCGACCTCGTGGGACATCGCCGTGGCAGTCGGGACTGGTAAGAAAAAATTGTCAGAGGTTCTGAGTTCCAAGGTCATAACGGCAAAGGAGGACGAGCCGGTCGATGCGGTAGCGAGAAGACTTGAAACACATAAAATCTCTGGAGTTCCCGTGATAAACGCTCGAGGCGAGCTCAGAGGAATCCTGACGAATCAGGATCTGTCTAAGTTGTTAGGGGGACGAGGAAGATGACTCGAAAGGTGCTATTGAGGTACTCCACTCAGAAAGCCACAGAGCCCATTTTAGCATCAGTAATCAAAAAAACTGAGATCCTGCCCAATATTCTGTACGCTGAACTCAGCACAAAAGGTGGAGAGATACTGCTTTCAATCGATGCTCCTGACAAAGAGGTCGATAAAACAATCGCGCTGTTCAAGCAAAAAGGCGTCGAAGTCCAAGAGATTAAGCGCGCTATCGAGCTCGACCGCGATTCATGCTTCGACTGCGGGGCATGTCTCTCACTCTGTCCGACTGGCGCGCTGTACATGACTGACGACAAATCGGTCGAGCTCGACGAAAACAAGTGTATTTACTGCGAGCTCTGCGTACCATCATGTCCGGTGCGAGCGCTCAAGCTATCGAAGTTCTAGATGATTCAGATGTACTCGCAAACTTGGTCCTTCAAGGAGACCAACCTCCATATAAAGTGCGACGATGAGCGGGCGATAGATTCTACAATCGACGCCAGCCTACAGGCCCGAAGCGAGATCGAGCGATACGTCCTCGTGCATCCAGAGTTTCGATGGTCGCTTGAGCCTCTGAAGTTAGAAGGAGAACATCCAAGAGTCATCGAGCTCATGCTGAGGGCAGGTGAACTCGCGGGGATAGGACCCTTCGCAGCTGTTGCCGGAGCCATCTCACAGGTCGCGGCTGAGGCGGCGCGAAATGCGGGCGCCGAAAACGTGCTGGTGGAAAATGGGGGAGACATAACCATAATTGGCACTAGAGATTTCCGTGTGGGGGTCTTCGCGGGCGACGCACAAATCTCCGAAAAAATAGGATTTCTTGTTCGGGCTGTCGAGTTACCGATAGGCATATGCACGAGCTCGGGGATGGTCGGCCACTCGCTGAGCTTTGGGCAAGCAGATGCCGTCGTCGCGGTTGCGCGCGAAACCTCGGTGGCGGACGCGGCAGCTACCTCAATAGCGAACGCGGTTAGGGGAGAAGACCTTAAATCGTCAATCGAACAGGGACTGAGCCGGGCTAATCACATTCGAGAAATTAGGGGCTGTCTGATTGTGAGAAGAGAACACATCGGCACTTGGGGTAAGCTCCCTGAGCTAATTCAAGTATCCCCAGAAAACCAAGAACTCTCAAAAACCCGAAAAAAATATCAATATTACGGATGAGTAGGCATTAATTCATAGAACTTCAATGTGAAGTGGAAAATCGATGGCAGTCACCGTGAAATTCTTCGCTGGATTCCGTGAAGCTACCGGGAAAATACAGGATAGCATTGAGGGAGTAAACAACGTCACTTCCCTCCTTGACGAACTCGTCCGCAGGTTTGGAGAGAAGCTAGCCGAACGACTTTACTCCTCCGACACGCGAGAACTCCGCAAAACTGTGAACATTTTGGTGAATGGCAGAAGGCTAGATTTTCTTCAAAAACTCAATACGCCACTGAAAGATGAAGATGTTGTGGCAATATTCCCACCAGTTGCTGGAGGTTAGCTTACGCCAGAGGAGTTTGGGCGATACATCCGCCAGATGATTATTAGTAGATTCGGCGAGACCGGACAGCAAAAGTTAAAGGCCGCCCACGTAGTTGTGGCCGGTATTGGTGGGCTCGGGAGTCCAGCGTCGAGTTATTTGGCCGCCGCAGGAGCGGGCCACCTTACGATCATAGATTCGCAACGGGTGGAACTCAGCAACCTCAATCGACAGGTGTTGCACTGGGAGCCGGATGTAGGCCGGTCAAAGGTGAAGTCTGCCACCGAGAAGTTGACGGCGATGAATTCAAACATCAAAGTCGACGCCATATTTGAGCAGATAACTTCCGAAAATGTGGATCGGCTCACCAAAGGGGTGGATGTCGTGGTTGATGGTATGGACAATTATCCCACACGTTATTTGCTTAACGAGGCATGCGCGCGAAACCGCGTCCCATTCATCCATGGTGCGGTCGAAGGGTTGGTGGGACAGCTAATGACGATCCTGCCAGGCGGGGGCCCGTGCCTGAAGTGTGCGATACCCAATGAACCACCGAAGAAACCCTGTTTTCCAGTGCTCGGAGCGACTCCCGGGGTGATAGGGTGCCTGCAGGCAATGGAGGCGATAAAGCTTATAACAGGGGTGGGCGAGCCCCTCGTAGGTAGAATGTTGATATTTAACGGCATGGATATGACCTTCGACGAGATAAAAGTCAACCGAGACCCTAGCTGCCAAGTATGCGGCAGACAGGACAGGTGAGATGTGTATGCCGCGGATACCAAAGGAAAGGCTCGATAGATACCTCGGTCTGAAGCGCGAGTTCAAGGAAGAGCGCTACATCAACCTTAATCCCATCCAGCGAGGAGGAGTGCTGACTTCAGAGGCGCGGAAGGCCCTACTCGAGTTCGGTGACGGTTACTCGACCTGCGACTGGTGCCCGCCGAAAGCAGCGAGGCTCGACGCGATCGAGCGCCCTCCCATAGCCCAGTTCATGCGGGACTTAGCTGAATTTTTAAACATGGATGTAGCTCGAGTGGTTACGCGCTGCAGGGAGGCGAAGTTCATAACATTCACGACCTTGGGGGAACCCGGTGACTACGTGGTCGTCGACAGCCTTGCTCACTACTCAACTTACATAGCTGCTGAACTGGCCAGGCTCAAGATCAAGGAGGTTCCCCACGGCGGCCCTCCCGAGTTCAAGCTCGACTTGGATGCGTACGCTGACAGAATAGAGGAAGTCAAGCGAGAGACTGGAAAGCTCCCCGCGGTGGTGTTACTCACCCACGTTGATTACCTCTATGGCAACCTGAACGACGCCGCGGCCGTGGGAAAAATATGTAAAAAATATGGAGTGCCCTTCCTACTGAACGCGGCTTACACGGCGGGGGTGATGCCAATCGATGGAAAAAAGCTGGGCGCGGATATCATCGTCTCGAGCGGGCACAAGTCGTGGGCGGCGAGCGCCCCAACCGGCATCTTGGCGCTCAAGGAGGAGCTGGTTGACAAGATGTTGGCTAGATCGAAAGTCGTGGGTGACTGGAGCGAGCGCAAGTTCGGGCTCAAAGAGTATGCTTTGCTGGGCTGCACGGTAATGGGCGCGCCGCTCATCTCGCTGATGGCTTCATTCCCTCACGTGGTCGAGCGGGTCGAGCGCTGGCCCCAGGAGGTGGAGCAAGCAGGATACCTCGTCGAACAGCTGGAGCGAATCGAGGGAACCCGACAGCTGGGGGTCAAACCCAAGCAGCACACCCTGATTCACATGGAGTCGGATGGATTTTACAAGGCATCGCAGACTCACAAACGGCGCGGGTTCTTTTTGTACGATGAGCTGAAGCGCAGGGGAATCGTCGGGCTGCAGCCCGGGCTCACGAAGCACTTCAAGCTCAACCCCTATGGCTTGTCGAGAGAAAAAGTGGAGCAGGTCACGAAGAGTTTTCTTGAGATTGCGAATGAACAGAAATTAAATGTCAACTAGATGCGATATTTTTGTGGAATCTAGGAATGATTAGGGGCCTGCAAAGCTGATTTCCATTTTTCTCCTCTTAGACTGATGAGGAAATTAAGTAAAACATCGCGACAAGTAAGACTGGAAAACCAAGATAAAGAATCTCCTTTCGCTTCAGGAGTACGCAGCTGGAACCGATGAGTGCAGACAGCGCAAAAAGCAGGGCTGATGTTGACCGCTTATCCGCAGTTTCTGAGACAGTTTTTGACATGTCTAATGCCTCAGAGTAACTTTCGTAGTACGTCTGAGCGTTCTCCTGCGCATTTTCCGCTTCTCCTAAACTTAAGTTCGCCATCGCCATTTCAAGATAACCAAGATTATCCAAATATTCGGCCAATTCGGAGCTCTCGTTTTCAGCGTCCGCTTGTGTAAAATACACTGCTGCTTGTGTCGTATAGGTATGGGCCTCTAACAGTTTGTTCGATGCCGTGTTCGTAGCCTCCAATCGTAACACCATGAAACCGATGGCCGCCCACTGCTTTTCATCTGCCTTGCTAGCGGCCATGCCCGACATAACCCAGCTTATGGTCGCGAATATTGAGGCCACTGAGACCAGCACTGCAGCGAACTTAGCGACATCATACGTGAAGCGTGGTTTATATTCCCGTTTTTTCATCCTGAAAACCTAGTAAGGGTATCTTTTCGAGTTAAAAATGATGACTATTTCAACCAGTTGAGTAAGTGTTCTCGACCTATCTCGTGTAACCTTTGCCTGAGGAGTTTCTTCAAAGTCTTCACTCCTTCACCAGTCTTGGCTGAAATCGGAACTACGACATCGAGCCACTGGCGCCAAGGTAGGGGGAGACCGAGCTTCTCGCATACGTTGTCGAGCAAGGCGTCCCGCTCCTCAGGATAAATGAGGTCAATTTTGTTCACGACAACGATTGGGTTGAGTTCGAGTTCTTGTAAAAACTGAAACATCTCAACATCTAAGGGTACCTGACCCCGCTTTTCCCACCGTTCTACTATCTCGCCGAAGGCGCGGGCATCGAGCACCTCGAGTGCAAACAGAATTCTTCGACGATTTCGCTCTAAGTAGCTCACAATACTCGTCTTTATTTCCTCCTGCCTTTCTCGGCTGACACCCTCCATGAAGCCGAATCCCGGCATGTCAACCAGCTTGAGCTCGCCGCATCGATAACAGTAGA
>LQHI01000013.1 GCA_001515185.1 Hadesarchaea archaeon DG-33
AATTTCTCTTCTTTTATCCGCTTGGTACATGCAGCGGAAGTTCCTGCGCCCTTTCAGTATCCCTATCCTGGCTTTTTGTCCGCCATCTTTCACGAAGTACTTGTCCCTCTCGTAGCTAGCGGCATATTGATCCGAGAGAACCTTCGTGGGGACCGAGACAATCCCCCTTCCGAACTCGAGGATGGTCCTGAGCCCAACAACTGATTTCCCACTACCAACAGTCCCCTTGAGGAAGACCATTTCGTTTCCGCGGAAGGCCTCCAAGATTTCCTCCACCAAGTCGATTTGCGTCTTCCCAGAGGAGTAGCACAGCGGCTCGCACTGACCCTCCTGATTATACAGATTAAGCCTCAAGTGACCCCCTCGCCAGCTAGCTACAGAAAATCAGCAAGACTCATTTGCATATGCGCATCGCTCTCGAATACGGATTTTATATCTCGCTGTGTCAGCCTTAGGCGCTGCTTTGTATAATCGCTCGCCTCGTAATCGTGCGCTATCTGCATCGCCACCTGCAAATACTTCTCGACGCCCCCGCGCGTGACGGTGAGGATGAGCTTCCCCCCGCATCGCGTGCATTGGCCGCTCAGCGGGACACGGCGATATTTTGAGTTACAGCTCGTGCACCTGAACTGCTGGCTCGCGAACGCCCGCAGGTTCCCTTTGAGGTCCGGGATGAAGTGGTGCTCGATTAGCCGCTCGGCGACATCCCGTTCGTCCACCGCCATAATTTTTCTGGCCAGCCCGAGCTGCGCCGAGGCCTTTTCCTCCATAGTTTCGAGCGTCTTGTAGCGGCTTACTCGAGGACCGGCGGCGATATCCTTTGTGTCGAAAGAAAACTTCAACCCACAATACTGCTCCTCGTTCCCTAACCTTCGCTCGACTGTCTCCATGATCTGCGTCAGTTCACTCGGGCTCGCATAACGAAGTGTAGCTTCATAAAACTCGAGGGGGTAACGCTCCATCACATCCATATTATAAGCCTCTTTGTCAATTTCGCGAGGGTTGATGCGGGTGTTCAGAATGAGCGGAGCGTCCATCATTCCCCCGCGCTTTGAGGGTAGGAAGCGTTTGCTGAAGTTGAGTAACCCATCGAGCAAAAGTATGACTGCATCTTCGTCCCCGTCACACTGCCGTACTGAACAACCCGAAACGATTGCGTTGTGAGTACCTTCGACTGTAAAATTATATAGTGCTTGAGGAGAATTTTTGATTTCTACCCTCTTCACGGGACTAATGACGACGCTGCCACATTGCTTGTGCCTCTTGGAACTGAACTTGTGTTGTCTAAGGATTCTCCTGGCTTTCTGATTCTTTTCGGACCACCAAAAACCGATCTTTTCACAAAATCCTTTCGCAGTCTGTCCATGCATCCTTAGCTTGTAGCAAATCCACTTAAGCAACCGCCTTCTCTTCTTGTAAAATTCGGCAACCTTCCCTGTGCCCATTTGCCTCTTTTCCTTTTGCCAACTGCAGATGAGTCCGAAACGAGTCAGGAGAAATTCTATGTCCCTCAACAACATTTTGCTTGCAGAAGTACATGCAACCTCAGGGGTGCTTCCCCTACTAATCCCGCCATCACCCTCAAAATATCCTTGTAAGAAGTACTTGACCTTCTTGAGTGGTAGAGAAAGTATGAAGTTTGGTACCCTCTTTTCTTTCGCACTTCGCCCGCAGCCAAGCCGCTCAAATAAATTGTAAATAAGTCTGGAGGAGATGGTGACCGCGTTTTCGCTCCTTGAAGGAAAAACGCCAAACGTCTTAGATATTGCGTGCTCGACTGCTCCTCTATTCCGCCCCACTGCAAAACTCACCTGATAAAAAGATTTTTCCTGCTTCCTGCAACAACCTTCCGCGACGTAAAAACCAAGTAACCTCAAGAACTCTTTGTCTACTTTTATCCATCTTGGCAAAACCACGACATCGTGCCGCGTTTTGAGCTTTGCTTCCTCGGGAATCTGAATACTGAGCTGCAGCAAAATCTTCAGCGGTATGGAGTCTCGCATGCAATAATCGAATAATGTAGTTTTTGGTATCCCTAGCTTCTCGGCAGTCGCTTTTAATCCATGCTTTTTCAAATATCTTTTAAATAAATCTTTTGCACCAACTACCATGGTGTTGTCATCTGCATACTCCGATAGGTCTATTTGTTCAACTTCTTTTTCAGGGATATCAAAGCTAGCTGGGCGAAGCACGTGAGTTGCCGCAAACGCCGGCACCTTTTGCTGTTTTTTATCTATGAATGAATGCAATCCACTTGTAATCAATTCCCTTCCATCCTTTGTAACAACTTTAACAACATGGTCATGTACTGAATGTTTGGAGAAAGCCGTGATTGGTTTCAACTCGTATTTATAGTTCTGGTTTAGAGAAAGCGTCCTGTACCCATTCACCTCAACTATCAAATCGCCGAACTCCGTTTCTCTTGGCTTATGTTTTTTGAATAGCTCCTCGACAAATTCACCCAACTTTACGATTCTCCAACCATTACCGTCAAAGATTGGTAATGTTTCATCGTGAGCAAAACAATCCCTTCTTTTTGCCGCGTGGAAGAACGGGTGCGCGTACCCCACATTCGCGTCGGTGAAACCGATTATGCGCCCGACGATGCCCACCGAGGTGTGCGGCGCGAGACCTATGACTAGGTGCCCCGCCAAGTCTGAGGGCCTGCTCGCGTTATAATATGGCTTTAACCCATAGAACTTTTGAAGGAGATCGTCGACAAACTTCGACGCGCGAAGCAGATACTCGGCGCAAGCGTTCGAGAGTACGATGTCCTGCACCTTTAGCTCAACGAGCTGGTCCTCTTGCTCCAGCGAATCCCCCTTGTAATCCAGCTCGTAACCTAATTCACGCAGCCGTTCCACAGATATGCCCACTTCCCGCGGCCTGAAGTGAGTGAGCGGGACATCGGTCGCATCAAACCTGACGGTGCCATCCTTGAATACGTAGACATGGTGCTTCGCCCGCAGTACCCCCTTCTCGATAGGCTCGGGAATTTTATGAGCGCTCGTCATACCCCTGACGCCTTTGACCTCTGGTGGCGCTTCCTCCTGCAATCGCTGCAGCGCCTCATTTAAAAGCGGCCCCAGCTCAATCCTCCGTCGGTCAAAGTACTCCGTGCGCGAATTGCACGCGAAGCAACGCTCCTCGTTCATCGGCTGCTTACAACGGGGGCACACCTTCTTATAATTTGCAATCGTGCCGCACTTCGGACACTTTCGTGTGAAACACACTGTGCCGCACTTCGGACACTCCAGCCTAGCCACCTCTACATAAATTTCCCCGCGCTCAGCCGCCTTTATCACGCTGCGCGTCGCCCCCCCGCGCAAGCTGACGGGGAAAAGCACATGCACCGGGGGCCTCATCAACCGTGGATTTGCCTTCTCCGGTCTACCCATCCTGCACCCTATGCGCGTTGGGGCCTTCCGCCTCACAGAGAACCCAGCCAGAATTTGAATTATTTCCATCACATCCTTCGCCGGGTTCTCACGCAAAGTTTCTTCGAGGCGCTCGCTGGTCAAACGCTGCCCGTTGAGTAGACCTAAACACCTGCAGAGTGGCAGGGCACAATCCTCGATCAAGACATGCTCGTCCTCGACTCTATGCGGCACCCCGAGGACATCGAGCACTCGCTTGGGTGTTTGATTCATGATCAAGCGAAGCCCCTTGAGCTCACCTTCCTCGAACTCCGGCTCACCTCCCGCTAGCCAACCGCCCAGCTCCCGGAGCTCCTCGATGCCGATATCGTGGAAAAGGTATGTGTACGCGGGGTGGAGCGGGACCTCAAGTTTCTCGGATAGTTCCACCGCTAGGGATGGGGTGGGCTCTAAGTAGGGGGGTGAAAGGTAAGGGGATAGGTCCGCGTCGAATTTCTTCTCCATAAGCACTTGCTCGACCTCTTGGGCCCACCAATCCTCGCTCCAGCCAGCTGGCATGAGCGGATGGTTGTTCTCAAGAAACTCACCAAACCCGATGAGGATGTCTCCAAGCGACAATATCTCGCTAACTCGATCCTTGAGCTCAAGCGCTTGTTCGACCGAATTTACCTGAACCACTGAGCCGTCGTCGAGCTTGACGCTTGGCCCTTCGATTGAGTTCACGGGCACTACAGCGCCGCCCTTGCCTGGACGCTCCATCTTGAGCTGGGTTCCAACCGCTATGAAATCATCACATATCGTCATCGCCGCGGGGTGAATTCCGACCGCAGCTATGCCTGTATTCCTGGCACGCCCATAGCGAAGCCTGAATCCTCCTTCCCGACTCGGATAAGAAAAAACTGGCCTGCCGGCGATTATCTCATCCAGATATTTATCTCCCTTGGGGTAATTCAGCGCGGACTCCTCTTTTGCCTGTGCTTTGGCAATTAACTCGGAGAGCCATTCCCAGCCGTCGATGTTCAAATTGCTCACGTGCTTCATTATCTTCGGCGCTTTCTGCAGGACCCCCTCCACCAAGGCCAAAATCGCTCCTCCCCTGACGAGGTTATGCTCTATCCGCTCGAGGTCGCGGTAAGCGGTTACCGAGACATCTCGTCCGGTAGGTTCACCCGTTATCTCCACGGGAATATTGCGCACGGCGGCGCGGATGTCGTCAGCGGACGGCGGGGTGTACTGAAGGTGGGCAACATCGGTGGCGTAAAGATCCACCTCCTCTACAAATCTCTCAATTTCGTTATCAGTCGGTTTATAGGGATCCAAGTACAACTTTCGCCGCACGAAGTCACCAGTGAGGACGGCGAGCGCAGCTGCAGTACCCCCCGCTGACCTAATCGGGCCGGCGAAGTAAAGAGCGAGATAACGCGAGCCATCAAAATTTTTCCTTATTTCAACGTGGGTTATGCCCTCTAGCGGCGCCGCTGCAGCGATGCCCTCAGTAATTATCGCGAGCGCCGTCCGGACTGCCTGCTCGGCCGCTTGCTGCTCCTGAAATCTTCCAAAGTGACCGTCGACAATCATCTCAGCTATCTTCAGCGACATCTCCTCGCGCGGCATCTCTTTCTCCAGTCCGCGTATCACCTCCGCCACGCCTGGGGGTCCAACAAGTTTCTCGACTCTCGCGGCGAGGTCTTCAGCCTGGGGAATCTCCGGCTCCAGCTCTGGGTCGTAGCCTAACGATCGGGCCTTCTTGGCTATCTCGTAAATTTCACTAATTTGCCGCTCGAGTTCCTCGAAGTAAAATTTCATCTCTTGGCTGGCGACTATCATCTGGACACCAAATCCTTTACGCTATCAATAACAAAATCAGGGACAATTTTCATCCTCCTAGCTTTCACGATATCTCGCCTTTTGCTCACGCCGCTAAGCACGAGGATAGTCGTTACTCCTGCGCGTTTGCCAGCAGTTATATCCGTATCGAGGCGGTCCCCAACTATCACCGCTTCGCTTGGTTTTGAATGGAGGATTCCGAGCGCAATTTTTATCATTCGCGGTGATGGTTTACCCAACACAACGCTCGGCTTTTTGCCCGAGCAGCCCTCGAGTGCACCGATCATCGCCCCAGCTCCCGGGGAGAGCCCATCCTCGGTTGGATAAGTTGCATCTGGATTTGCCGCAATGAATTTGGCCCCCGCTAGGAGAGCACGCAGAGCGCTAGTCAGCTTCTTATTGTTCATCTTACGATCAATGCCTACCACCACGTGAGTCGCCTCATCGGCCCTCTCGTACGGTACGAGCTTCAGACCCGCTCGCTCGAGCTCTAACCTTAGCCCCTTCTCACCGACGACGTAAACCTTGGCCCGTGGCGAGCGTTTTCTGAGGTAAAGTGCAGCCACAAATCCGGATGTTATTATTTCTGACTCACGCGCTGCTATTCCCATGCGCGCCAACTTTCGCGCTTGAGCTCTGCGGGTTCTAGCCGAACTATTCGTGGAAAAAACTATCCTTTTGCCCCTCTTTCGAAGCCATCTAATAGTCTCCGCTGCCCCTTTGATTGGCGTCTTACCGAGATAAAGCACACCGTCCATGTCCAAGATAAAGACCGAAATTCTATCGACCATTTGAGTGAGCTCACGCAAAATGAATCACCCTAACTTTTCGCGTTTGTAGATCGAGGACGGGCACGATTCCCGGCGTGGGCTTCACCCCGAGCCTCCGCATGAAGATAGTCGTCTCCTGGAAGGTTCCCGAGTTAACCACTTCCACATTGCGATACCGCTCGTACCCGTAAACGTGCATATGGCCGCAATGAAAAACATCGGGTACTTTTTCGATCACGAGGTAATCCTGCTGCTCTGGCGATATTGCCGTGCGCCCCCCATAAACAGGGGCAAGGTGCCGCTTTTGCAAAAGTTTAATCATGGAAGGCGTGGATTTCTGCCGGTTCAATCCGGGCATCGTTGCTATTAAGTCGTCGAAGCTTCTGCCGTGATATATTAGAAAATTAACACCATGAAGCGATACCCACGCCGGATTTCCGACCATAACCGAGTTCAAATCGTAGAGCCCTCCAGCGATATCTTTTGGGATCGCCGGCTGAGGCTCGGAGGGACGCACGGCATCGTGGTTCCCAGGTGCTATGATGATAGTGATGTGCTCGGGCACTTGAGCCAGGAGCTTAGCTGCAGCATCGTACTGCTTGATGATATCATTGATGAGCAACTCTTCCTCCTGCTGGGGGTACACTCCAACCCCATCAACTATGTCGCCTGCGACAACCAGATATTTGACTCTGCTCGCTAGCTCCTGCTGTTGGGCGTTGCCAGTCTCACCTTGCAACCAATTCACAAACTTCATGAACACATCTTCGAGAAACATCTCGCTCCCGATGTGCAGGTCTGATATCAGCGCCGCGCAGGCAGGATCCTCAGCGCGGGAGAGTTCGCGCGCGATAGGTAGATCAGGCCAGATGATATCTCTGACAAACAATCGCGGGGCGCGGTCCCCACTCCGCACATTCCCCGCAATCCCAACTACCTCATCCACGACCACCTCAGCCGACTTCTGCATGAGCTTCCTCTGCCCTTTGAAGACCCACGCCGATGCCCGACCGTTCAAATCCTCTATCTCTAAAACTACGTGGCCCCCTGATGTATCTCTTTTTTCCGACACCATTCCAATAACCTTTACCAATTCCCTGCCCTCGAAGTTTTTCAGGCTACTGATCGGGACCGCGTCGTGAAGATCGACGCGCTTCCTGAGGATGCGACTCAAGCGCTCATAACGATCTCTGAACACGTTCACAAAGTCTTTCAGTTTTCCTTCCGTGTAGCTCCTTCCGGTGATATCTTTAAACACCTCGACGCGGGGTTCGAATTCGCTGGCCCTTAATTTGACTTTTGTGCGGGCGAACTCAGGTGCTTTTTCTGCAATTTCTCTCTCTGTGGGAGCTTCTACTTCAGGCACGCTCGGTCTGATTGGGGGAACCGAGGGTGTGGGGCCTGTTTCAATATTTTCTTCTTTCAGAATTTTTGTGATGAGGTCAGCCGTTATTAGAAAGGGTCTCCCTCCCATTTCCCTAAGGCTAACCAAAACTCGCTCAGCAGCGGCCCCCGTGTCCTCCCGCTTGCGCAGCGCGTCGAGCGCATCCAGCGTCAGCTGCATATCCGCATCCATGAACCTGCGAACCAACGAGGCATCGTCCATAAAACCCACTACACGAGCGTCAGCTGCCGCGGAATTGGAAGCGTTTCAATACCGATGGGATGCTCCTCCTGAACTGCCGCCCTAGCTTGGATTGGTGGGATGCTCAACTTTATTTCCTTGGTCCGCCCGTAGCGACCCTTGCTGATGATCTGGGCGTTGACGATCCCCAGCATGTCGAGTTCGGAAATCAAATCGCTGACGCGGCGCTGCGTTAGCACGTCCAACCCACCCTGTACGCAAAGTTTGTGGTATACCGTGTACACATCACCCGTCACTATCTTGCGCGAGTTTTTCTCCGTTAATAGCACGACGCTGAAAAGTACCAGTTTCGACTGCGATGGCAGTGTTCTGACGACTTCTACCATTTTGTCCTTCTCCATCTTCTCGAAGGCCCGCCTGACATGGGCCACGGTGACCAGCTCCACACTTTCACGCTCGGCCAGTTCGCCCGCGGTGCGAAGTAAGTCGAGGGCTCGTCGAGCGTCACCATGTTCGCGAGCTGCATGGGCTGCGCAGAGCGAAATCACACCCTCACCCAGCACATCATCAGCAAAGCTCATTGCCACTCTTCTTTCCAATATGTCTTTGAGTTGAAGCCCGTTGTATGGGGGGAAAACGATTTCCTCCTCGCTAAGGCTGCTCCGAACGCGGGGATCCAAGTAGCCAACGAAGTTCAAATCGTTGGAGATGCCCACGATGCTCACCTTTGCCTTCATCAGATCTGAATTCATACGAGTCAGATTGTAGAGGACTTCATCTCCGCTCTTCAGCACGAGCCTGTCGATCTCGTCAAGCACGATCACCGCGAGCTGTAGGTCGTGATCGAGCGTCCTGAAGAAACATCTGTAGACCTCGTCAGTCGGCCAGCCCGTCATAGGAACGCTTTCGGGAAAATCGAGGGACGTCACATACTCCCTACCGTAGCGCTCTCTAAGCTTATCCAAAAAGATGTTCGCAAGCGTCGCGAGAATTCTGTACTGAGTGTTAACTATCTCGCAGTTCAGATAAACCGGCTCAATCATCCGAGGCGCACGATCGCTCACGCGCTTCAGCTCATTCATCATGTACTTTACGCTAGCTGTCTTCCCAGTCCCCGTCTTGCCGTAGATGAACAGATTCGACGGCGTTTCCCCTCGTAGGGGGGCCACAAGTATCCGCGCGAGCTGATGAATCTGCTCATCCCGGTGCGGTAGTTCCTCGGGTGTGTAGCTCGGTCGCAGATACTCCCGGTTTTTGAATATCGGCCTCGTCTCCAACAGCATGTCGAACAGGCCTTCCGATCTCCTCATTTCTACCTACCTCCTCTCCTACCTTCTCAAATGATTCTTTCAATCGCTTGTTCCAGCTATCTAGTGCCACGGCCAAGCGATTTATCAGGAATAACTCTTGGGGCGGCAGGGGACCAACGCTCTCTGGAGAAAGCGCCAAACGAACCAACTTTGGGATTCTAATTTCCA